>JBKBTU010000180.1:0-5517 GCA_046290715.1 Sphingomonas sp.
CTTGTGGTGCGCGAGGCACCATTTCGCCATGATGGAGCCGCCGCGGCTGACGATACCGGTGACGCGCTTCGCCGTCATCGGGATGTAGGGCAGGCGGACGCCGGCGTGGATGGTGAAATAGTCGACGCCCTGTTCGGCCTGTTCGATCAGCGTGTCGCGGAAGATCTCCCACGTCAGGTCCTCGGCGATGCCGCCGACCTTTTCGAGCGCCTGGTAGATCGGCACGGTGCCGATCGGCACCGGCGAGTTGCGGATGATCCATTCGCGCGTGTCGTGGATGTTGCGGCCCGTCGACAGGTCCATCACCGTGTCGGCGCCCCAGCGGATCGCCCAGACGAGCTTGTCGACCTCGGAGGCGACGTTGCTGGCGACGGCGCTGTTGCCGATGTTGGCGTTGATCTTGACCAGGAAGTTGCGGCCGATCGCCATCGGTTCGGATTCGGGGTGGTTGACGTTATTGGGGATGATCGCGCGGCCGCGGGCGACCTCGTCGCGGACGAACTCCGGCGTCACGAAATCGGGGATGGCGGCGCCGAAGCTCTCGCCGTCGCGGGCGTATTCGCGCAGCCGCTCGCGGCCCAGGTTCTCGCGGGTCGCGACATATTCCATCTCGGGCGTGATGATGCCGCGGCGGGCATAATGCATCTGGCTGAGGTTGCCGCCCGCCTTCGCGCGCAGCGGGCGGCGGACGGTATTGGGGAATTGCGGCACGCCGCCGGAGCGGTCGGGGCCGAGCTGCCCGTTGTCCTCGGGGCGGAGCTCGCGGCCGTCATAGGCCTCGACGTCGCCGCGCGCCTCGATCCACTGGCGGCGCAGCTGCGGCAGGCCGGCCATGATGTCGATGCGCGCCTTGGGATCGGTATAGGGGCCCGAGGTGTCGTAGACGCGCAACGGCGGCTCGCCCGAGGACGGGTCGAGGTGGATCTCGCGCATCGCGACGTTGAGCGGGCCGACGTGGACCTTGTGCGATCCCCGGATCGGGCCGGTGGTGACGCCGATTTCGGTGCGGGCTGGAACGTCGGCCATGGTCTTGCTCTCCAATTGCGGAGAGACAAGCGGTTCATGGGTGTGAGACCGCTCCCTCCCTCCGCCGGTGTCAACCGGATCAGGTTCAGCGGGTCGCGATCTCGTGATCGCCTCTCAAGCGCCGGATATAGCGCTCCCCCGGGGATGACGCGGGTGTACGCGCTTTTTGGGAGGAGGCCAATCGCGAAACGTCGCGCTCGGGGCTGCCCCTCCACCATCCCTCCCCCGCACGAGCAGGGGGAGGGATGGATCGGATCAGCTCGCCGCCGAGGTGCGGATGTTGCCGTTGACGCCCGAGGGGAAGAACCCGCCCGAGCCGGTCGCGGCCTTGTTGAGGTAGACGATGTTGAGCACCTGGCCCGTCGAACGGCTGTAGGCCAGGCCGTTGGTGTCGGTCGGCACGATGTTCGCCGTGGTCGCATCGCCGATCCCCTGGTCGACGTCGCTGGTGCCGTCGAGGCCGTCGCGCGCGTCCGAGATCAGGCGTGCGTTGTTGAGGATCGCGGTGTTGTACAGCACCTCGGTCGGGTCGACGCCCTTGCGGTAGAGGACCGAGCGGATCAGGCCGGCGTGGTAGCTTTCGGTGGCGAGGATGCCCGCCGCCGCCTCGAGGAAGGTCTTGTTGACGATCAGCGGCGAGGCGCCCTTGTAGGCGGAGACGCCGACGTCCTCGAACAGATAGGCGCCGAGCAGGAAGCTGATGTCGTCGGCATAGGGGTTGAACGTGCCGGTCGACCCGACCACCCCTGCCGCGCGCGCCGCCGCGGTGAAGGCGCCGGTCGCGTCACCCGCGATGTTCATCGCCGGCATTGCCACCGCCGAACCGCCGAGCACGGTGCGCAGGAAGGCGACGTGCTGCACCTCGTCGAGCGCGATCTCGCGCGCATATTGCGCGACGATCGGGTCGGAGAAGGGCACCGCGGCGCCGCCGGTGACGGTGCCGGCGGTGCCGACCCCGGTGGTGAGCGAGGCGGGCAGCGCCTGGCCGAAGGCGGCCCAGCTGTAGAAGCTTGCCTCGAGATATTCGAGGTTGAGCGCGAAGTTGAGCACGTCGACGTCGGCGCCGACGGTGGTCGCGGTGGCGCTGGGGCTCGGCGTCGGGGTGGAGGTGCCGCTGTCGCCGCCGCAGGCGTTGAGCAGCGACAGCGCGCCCGCGGACGCGGCGGCGCCGCCGGCATAGCGCAGGAAGTTGCGGCGTTCGGCACGGCGCGCCGAGATGGCGTCGAGCACGGTATCGGTCGGAAGGTCAGTCATCGGGTCAGATCCCCTGGATGCTCAGATAGCGGGCGAGAAGCGTCGGATCAGGAGGCGACCGCCGCCTTGATCGTGCCGTTGAGGCCGGACGGGAAGAACCCGCCCGCGCTGGTCGCCGCGGCGTTGAGATAGACGATGTTGAGCACCTGGTTCGCGCTGCGGCTGTAGGCGATGCCATAGGCATCGGTCGGCACGATGTTGGAGATGGTGTAGACCGTCGCCGGCGTCGGCGTGGGCGTCGGCGTGGTGGTGGGCGTCGGCGTGGGGGTCGCGGTCGCCGTCGCGGTGGGGGTCGGCGTCGGCGTCACCTGGCCCGGCGCGACCGAGGTGGTCGAGGCGATGCCCTGGTCGAGATCGCTGCCGCCGTCGAGGCTGTCGCGCGCGTCCGAAATCTTGCCGACCTGCGCAATCAGCGTCGAGCCCGTCGCGAGGCCGCGGCGGTAGAGTTCGCTGCGGATCGTCGCGGCGTGATAGGCCTCGACCGCGAGGATGCCCGCCGCCGCCTCGATATAGGTCTTGGTCAGCAGGGGCGCGGCGCCCTTGTAGGCGGTGACGCCGACGTCCTCGAACAGGAAGGCGCCGAGCAGGAACGATTCGTCGTTCGCATAGGGGTTGAACGTGCCGCCTGCGGTGATCAGGCCGGCGGCGACCGCGGCGGCGGAAAAGGCGCTGTTGGCGCCGACCGAGATGTCGATCACCGGCTGCGCGACCGCGCTGTTGCCAAGCGCATTGCGCAGGTAGGCGACGTGCGCGACCTCGTCCGCGGCGATCTCGCGCGCGTAGCGGGCGACGACGGGATCGCTGAACGGCACCTGCTGGCCGCCGCGCACCGCGCCCTGCGTCCCCGCACCGGTCTGCAGATTGGCGGCGAGGCCGCTGCCGGTGGTGGCGTAGGCGTAGAATTGCGCCTCGAGATATTCGAGGTTGAGCGCGAAGTTGAGGATGTCGACGTCCGTATAGGTGGTCGTCTGCGCCGCCGCCTGGTCGGCGAGGCCGAGCGCGGCGCCGCCGGCGGCGGTGACCGCCACCGCGCCGAGCGCGCTGCGGAAGAAGTCGCGGCGTTCTTCGCGACGGCGGACGCGGGCGTCGAGCGCGGCGGTGATCGCGGCGCTGCCGGTGTCCAGATCGGCGGAATCGGGTCGGACGGTCATACTCGGGTTCTCCCCATCACGCGGGGCGCACGTCGGGCGTCCCAGGATACGAACGCCGTTCCGCATCCGGCCCGACGCGTCAAGCCCGCGCGGGCGCGAATCGGCTGGGCGGAGACGGGCCGAGGCGGATCGGTGCGCGGCTTTCGGCGTGCAGCCCGTCTTCAAGCCCCCTCTTTCCGTCGCCCCGGCCGCAGAGCCGGCGTCCCGCTTCCCGATCGGGCGCTGAAGCGGGATGACATCACGTTGCCCCACACACGCCGTTCGCCCTGAGCCCGTCGAAGCCTGTCCTGAGCGACGCCGCAGGCGGCGTCGAAGGGGGCCTGAGTCTCACCGGCGCTTCGACAGGCTCAGCACCAACGGGCTTGTCTCGTGTCATCATGGTCTGAACAGCGTCACCGCGGATCGAATCCGGGGTGGCGGGTCGAACGACCGCTCGATGCTTCAGCCCGAAACGCGAAACGCCTCCCTTCGCGTCCGGAGACGGGCGAAAGGAGGCGACGCTGCGGCGCGGTCGGAAGGGAAGACCGCGCCGAAGGTGGATGCGTCAGCCGAGGCCGACGGTGAAGGCGGGGTTGGGGTTGTTGGTGCCCGCCGGGAAGAAGCCGCCGCGCGTCCGGTTGGCGCCGGTCGCGTTGAGGTAGGCGATGTTGTGCACCTGCTGCGACGTGCGGCTGTAGGCGAGGCCGTTGACGTCGGCCGGTACGATGTTCGACACCCCGGTGGCGAGATTGCCGATGTTGGTGCCGCCGACACCCTGATCGTCGTCGCCCGCACTGGCGGTGGTGCCGTCGGGCGAGGCGCTGCCCGCGGTCGGCGTGGTGCCCCCCGCCAGCGAGCCGCTCGCGGTGCCGTCCGCCGCGTCGCGAAGGTTCGAGATCTTCTGCGCGTTGGTGATGAGGTCGGCGTTGGTGACGCCGCGCGCATAGAGGATCGTCCGGACGAGGCCAGCGTGATAGGCCTCCGCCGCGAGGATGCCCGCCGCCGCGTCGAGGTACATTGCCGAGATCACCGGCGAGGCACCCTTGTAGGCGGTGACGCCGATATCCTCGAAGATATAGGCGGCGAGCAGGAAGTTGGTCGGGCTGGCATAGGGATCGAACGTGTCGTTCGCCCCGATCACGCCGGCCGCCCGCGCGGCGAGCGTGAACGCGCCGGTCGAGGTGCCGGAGATGTCGATCGCCGGCTGCGCCACCGCCGCGCTGCCGAGCGCATTGCGCAGGAAGTTGACGTGGGCGCTCTCGTCGCCCGCGATCTCGCGCGCATATTGGCCGATCAGCGGATCGCCCGAGAAATCGACCGCGCGCGGGAAGCCCGCACCCGATCCGGTGACCACCGACCCTTGCGTGCCGGTGCCGGTCAGGATCGCCGGCGACAGGCCGGTGCCGAACGCGGCGTAGCTGTAGAATTGCGCTTCGAGATATTCGAGGTTGAGCGCGAAGTTGAGCACCGCGACGTCGGTGCTGACCGATGCGGCGGGGGTCGGCGTCGGCGTCGGGAACGGCGTCGACTGGGCGCCGTCGTCACCGCAGGCGGCGAGCAGCGACAGGCCGCCGACCGCGGCGGCGCCGCCGGCGGCGGCCTTGATGAAGGCCCGGCGCGCGTTGCGGCGGGCGATGGTCGCATCGACGATGTCGAGGACCGAATTGTCCTTGGTCATGATCCGTCCTCTCCCGATCAGTTCGCGCCGCTCGAGCGGATCGCGGTGTTGCCGTTGTTGATGCCGTTCGGGAAGAACCCGCCCGCGGTCACCGACTTGTTGGTCAGATAGACGACGTTGAGCACCTGCGCCGGGGTCCGGCTGAAGGCGAGGCCGTTGGCGTCGAGCGGCGCGATGTTCGAGATGACGCCGCGCGAGTCGGTGGTGGACGAGATGCCCTGGTCGAGATCGCTGCTGCCGTCGACCGAGTCGCGCAGGTTCGAGATCGTGTCGGCGGTGGTGCGCAGCGAGGGCGTCGCGACGCCGCGTGCATAGAGCGCGGTGCGGACCAGCGCGGCGTGATAGGCCTCGACCGCGAGGATGCCGGCGGCGGCCTCGAGGTAGGTCTTGTTGTTGATCAGCACGCCGGCCGCGCCCTTGTAGGCGGTG
>JBKBTU010000181.1:0-5508 GCA_046290715.1 Sphingomonas sp.
ACCCCCCTGGGTGCCGCGGCCGATGATGGTGACGCTCAGTCCCACGATAGAATGGGGTCGACGACGAGCAGCAACCGCGCGTCGCCGTCATCGGCGACTGGCGGCGAGCGGTGGAGGATGGTGGGCTCGGCGACGAGCAGCCGGCCCTTGAGCAGCGCGACGGCGTTGCCCGGCAGCTGTCGGATCCGATCCGGTCGTGCCGCCTCGATCCATTGTGTCCCGGCACCGCGATAGGTGACGAGCAGACGCGTGGTCACATAATCCATATGGAAACGGCGGCAGGCATCGCCGACGATCCAGTCGAGCCGAACGCGAACCGCCGCCACGCCTCGAATGGCGGCGTGGAGGCGTGCAAGGTCGGTGATGTCTCGAGACAGTGCGCCGCCGAGTGGGGCCGGATAACCGGCGTCGGCGAGCGCCGACGATAGGGCGATGTCCAGCCCGGCGACGGGCAGGATCGTATCGATCGACGCGAGTGCAGTGAAGGCAAGCGTAGCGATCGCACCCAGCTCAGGGTCGGCGTGGCGGTGGCAGATGGCGAGCTGGCATGCCGGATCGGCGAGCGCAGCGCCGAGTGCGGACAGGTGTTCGACCTGCGTGGCGGATGAGGGGCGGGCGAGGCGAAGCGCGGCGTGCGGGCGATGCATCGCCACCCTATGATATATTATATCATCCTTGTCCATGCGGGGTGTCATCACTGCGTGGAACACAATTGACGCGCAGCCCGGGTGTATTAGGAGCGTAAGTCAGATAAAGTCGAGGAGCCCGAAACGATGCCCGTACTGCTTGCTGTCACCTTGCTCGCCGCGGCAGTGACGACGACGCCAGACAGCGCGGCCGTTGCGCAGCTCGTCGACCGGTTCAACGCCGCGCGCGCCGCATTCGCGCCCGCCGATCTCTCCGCCACGCTCGCGCCCGACTATCAGGAGATCTCGCCGATCGGCGACGTCGATACGCGTGAGCAGGTGCTCGGCTTCTACCGTCCCGAGGATCGCAAACCCACGCCGGCGATGCAGAGCAGCGAGCGCGCGGTGGTGGTGCACGGCACGACGGCTATCGAGACGGAACGGCTGAGCTTCACCGCGCAGCGACCCGACGGCACCTCTGCCACCCGTGCGATTCGGGTCCGCTACGTCGCGCTTCGGACGTCCGAGGGCTGGAGGCTGGTGTCGGCGCAATATACGCCCATCCCACCCGCGCGCTGATCCGTCACGCCGCCTCGCTCGCCGCGGTCGTCCAGCCGAGGCGTGGCACGGTGATCGAGCGCTTGCCGGCGAGGTCGACGCGCGCGACGATCAGTTCGCGGCTTTCGATATAGGCGATCAGGCGGCGCACCCGGCCCAGCGAGCTGGTGCCATAGGTCTCCGCCAGCGCCACGTCGGACGGGCAGGGCTCGCCCGCCTTGGCCGCGCGCGCGATCAGCAGGAAGGCGCCGGCCATGTCGTCGGGCAGCGTGTTGGCGAGTTCCATCGCCTCCGCCCATTCGGGATCGGTGACGTCGAAGATGCCCGCGCGCGCCGCCGACAGCCGGCGGGTGAAGGCGGCGAGGTCGAGCGGCGGCTTGGCGAGCCCCGCCATCCGGCAGCGGACCTGGAAATCCTGGAACAGCACCGAGGGCGGGCGCAGCGCCGAATCGCCATCGGCGACGATCGCCTCCAGCACTGCGGCATAGATGGCCTCCACCTCGCCATCCGACTTTTCGGGCAGCGGCGCGAGCGTCGCCGGCTGGGCCACGGGGCGCTCGATCGTGCCGAGCAGTTCGTCGGCGGGCACCCTGCGCGGACGCGATTCGAAGCTCATCGGCAGCTGCGGCGCCTCCTCGGGCGGCGGCGCGAAGATGAGTTCCTGCAGATTCTCGACCGGCGCGCTCGGCAGCGGCGTCAGCTTGGGGCTGCCCGATCGCGCCGAGGTCGCGACCTGGCCGATCTTCACCGTGATCGGTCGCCGCGACACCGCGGGCCCCAGTGCGAGGAAGGTGCCGCGGGCGAGGTCGCGGATGCCGTCCGCCTGGCGCCGCTCCATGCCGAGCAGGTCGGCGGCGCGCGCCATGTCGATGTCGAGGAAGGTGCGGCCCATCAGGAAGTTGGAGGCTTCGGCGGCGACGTTCTTGGCGAGCTTGGCGAGGCGCTGAGTCGCGATCACCCCGGCGAGCCCGCGCTTGCGACCGCGGCACATCAGGTTGGTCATCGCCGACAGCGACGCGCGGCGCACCTCCTCCGCCACTTCGCCGCCGGTGGTGGGGGCGAACAGTTGCGCCTCGTCGACGACGACCAGCGCCGGATACCAATGCTCGCGCGGCGCGTCGAACAGCGCAGACAGGAAGGCGGCGGCGCAGCGCATCTGCCCTTCGGCTTCCAATCCTTCGAGGCTGAGGACGACCGAGGCGCGATGCTCGCGCAGGCGCGTCGCGATGCGCGCGATCTCGGGGACCGAATAGTCCGCCGCCTCGATCACGACATGGCCGTACGGCCCCGCGAGCGTGACGAAGTCGCCCTCGGGGTCGATCACCACCTGCTGCACCTGCCCCGCCGAGCCTTCGAGCAGGCGGCGCAGCAGGTGCGACTTGCCCGACCCCGAATTGCCCTGGACGAGCAAGCGGGTGGCGAGCAGTTCTTCGAGGTCCATGGTCACGGGCGCGCCGCGCTCGTCGCTGCCCATGTCTACGCTGACGGTCATTATGGATCGAGCGTTTGCCGATCCGCGCGGGCAGGGGCAAGCGCTTTGCGGTGGTCTCCTCCGCCGGTTGCCGCCGCCTGACGGGTCCGGTACGGCACCGCCGCCCGCCCCAGCCGACAGGACGCCCGCGCATGGCCCAGATCCCGCTCGCCGACTTCGCCCTGCGGCTGCTGCGCAAGCCGCCAGAGGCACTCGATCCCGAGGAGCGGCGCGTCCTCGCCAGCCTCGACGACGGCACCATCGTCAGCCGCGACGCCGCCGACGAGGCGGATGCGCGCGCCAGCCTGGGCGACCGGCTCGCCGACCGGGTGGCGGCGATCGGCGGGTCGTGGGGCTTCATCATCGCCTTCACGCTCGTGCTGCTCGGCTGGATGCTGCTCAATTCGGACGTGCTCGCGCATTTCGGCGCGGCGTTCGATCCCTATCCCTATATCTTCCTCAACCTGATGCTCTCGACGCTGGCGGCGATCCAGGCGCCCGTCATCATGATGAGCCAGAACCGCCAGGCGGCGAAGGACCGACTCGCCGCCAGCCTGGACTACGAGACCAACCTGCGCGCCGAGCTCGACATCCTGCGCCTTCATCACAAGCTCGACGGCGTGGTGCTCGACCGGCTGGCGGCGCTGGAGGAGAAGATCGACAGGCTGGCGGCACGGGGTTAGAGGACGCGCTGATTTGCGGGTTGCACCCCTTCGCGGGGTCCCCGCAAAGTACCACTTTGCGGGGTTTTCATGGCAGGCCATTCCAAGTTCAAGAACATCATGCATCGCAAGGGCGCGCAGGATAAGAAGCGCTCGTCGATGTTTTCGAAGCTCAGCCGCGAGATCACCGTGGCGGCCAAGATGGGCCTGCCCGATCCCGACATGAACCCGCGCCTGCGCGCCGCGATCAACGCCGCCAAGGCGCAGTCGATGCCCAAGGACAACATCCAGCGCTCGATCGACAAGGCGTCGAAGGGCGACACGGAGAGCTACGAGGAAATCCGCTACGAGGGCTTCGGCCCCGGCGGCGTCAGCCTGATCATCGAGGCGCTGACCGACAACCGCAACCGCACCGCGACCAACGTGCGCACCGCGGTGGCGAAGAACGGCGGCAACCTCGGTGCCTCCGGCTCGGTCAGCCACGCCTTCGACCGGATGGGCCTCATCAGCTATCCCGCCGCCGCCGGCGACGCCGAAAAGGTGTTCGAGGCGGCGCTGGAGGCGGGTGCCGAGGACGTCAGCTCGAGCGACGACGGTCACGAGATCTGGACCGCGGTCGGCGACCTGCACGAGGTCGCCAAGGCGCTGGAGCCGGTGCTCGGCGAGCCCGAGGGCGCGAAGCTCGCCTGGCGCCCGCAGACGATGGTCGCGGTCGACGAAGGCGATGCGGCGACGTTGTTCAAGCTGATCGACACGCTCGACGACGACGACGACGTGCAGACCGTCTGGGGCAATTACGAGGTCTCCGACGAGGTGATGGAGAAGCTGGGTTGACCCCGATCCTCCCCGTGCCGGGGAGGATTGCGCGGTGATCATCCTCGGCCTCGATCCAGGGCTCGGCACGACCGGCTGGGGCGTCATCCATGCCGACGGCAACCGGCTCAGCCATATCGCCAACGGCCAGATCCGCACCGATCCGTCGATGCCGCTGCCGCGCCGCCTGTCGAACCTGCACGCCGCGCTGACCGACGTGATCCTCGCCGAACGGCCGGACGGCGCCGCGGTCGAGGAGGTGCTGGGCAATACCAATGCGCAGTCGACGCTGAAGCTCGGTCAGGCGCGCGGCGTCGTGCTGCTCGCCGCCGCCTCGGCGGGGCTGCATATCGGCGAATACCATCCCTCGACGGTCAAGAAGGCGGTGGTCGGTACCGGCGGCGCCGAGAAGCGGCAGATCCAGGCGATGATGGCGGTACTGCTGCCCGGCGCGAAGCTCGCCGGCCCCGACGCGGCGGACGCGCTGGCGGTGGCGATCACCCATGCGCACCATCTGGCGAGCGCACAAGGCATGGCGCGGCGGGCGAGGATCACGGCATGATCGCGCATCTGAAGGGGCGGCTCGACGCGACGGGCGTCGACTATGCGGTGATCGACGTCGGCGGCGTCGGCTATCTCGTCGGCGCGTCGGCGCGCACGCTCGCCGCGATCGGGCCGGTGGGCGAGGCGGCGATGCTGCACACCGAGATGCTCGTCGCCGAGGATTCGATCCGCCTCGTCGGCTTCGCCCGCGCCGAGGAGCGCGACTGGTTCCGCCTGCTCACCGGCGTGCAGGGCGTCGGCGCGCGCGTCGCGCTCGCCATCCTGTCGGCGCTCGACACCGCCGAGATCGCGCGCGCGGTGTCGGCGCAGGACAAGGCGATGATCGCGCGCGCCAACGGCGTCGGCCCCAAGCTCGCCGAGCGGATCGTGCGCGAATTGAAGGACAAGGTCGGCAGCGTCGCGCTCGGCCCCGCCGCGGCGGCGCAGGTGATGCCGGTCGGCGCGGGCGCGGACGCGGTCTCGGCGCTGCTCAACCTCGGCTTCCGCCCCGCCGAGGCGGCGAGCGCGGTCGGCGCGGCGGAGGACGACCTCGGCCCCACGGCGACGCTCGACGCGCTCGTCCGCCTGGCGCTGCGCAAGGCGGCGAAGAGCTGAGCGACGCGCGCCGCCGTTGATCGAGGACCCGTCCGGTGGATGGCCCGTCTGACGGCGGTCGCTCTACCAGAAGCGTTCCGGGAGCGATGACACCAGCTTCGCCCGTCATTGCTTCGCTCCGCTCGCAACGACGACTTGCCTTAGCATCATGTCGTCACGCTCCAGTCCCGCTCGTCGCGCAGCCGGTCCAGTTCGGCCAATCTCACCGGATCATCGGCCG
>JBKBTU010000182.1:0-281 GCA_046290715.1 Sphingomonas sp.
CGTAGGACCAATGCTTCTCCTCGCGCAGGTCCATGTTGATGCGGCTGAGGAAGCTGCCGCCGAGCGCATCGTTGACCGTGTTGAGGACGAGCAGGTCGTCCGTCCCCGTGAGGCCGGTGCGCTGCCCGCCCACGATCATCGACTGCGGGCTGTCGGGACGGTCAATGAGGACGATGCCCGGCTTGATCGGCACCTGTGCGCCGCCGAACGCCTTGGTGCCGGCGGCACCCGTGCCCCGCCAGTCGCCGAAGCGCTGCTCGACCGCCGCCTTCACTTCGGCG
>JBKBTU010000182.1:291-5483 GCA_046290715.1 Sphingomonas sp.
GCTGGAAGCCGCGCAGGTCGGCCGGGGTCAGCGCCGCGACCGCGGCGGGATCGCCGCTGCCCTGCGCCTTTTCGTAAGGCGTGCCGGCGGCGAGCACACGCACCGTCATCCGCTGCGCGAGCGCGGCGGGGTTGGTCAGCTCCTGCTGGATCTGCGCGACCTGCTGGGCCTTGAAGCGCGCGACCTCGCTATCGGCATAGGCCGGGCGCCGCGCGACCTCGGCGAACAGGTCGAGCGCGGGACCCAGATTGGCGCTCGGCACGCCCATCGACAGCGTGCTGCGATCGTTGCTGTTGTTGGTACCGAGTTGCATGCCGAGCCGCTCGCGCGCCTCCGCGAGCGCGTTGACGTCGTAATGCTCGGTGCCTTCGTCGAGCATCATCAACGCGACCTGCTGCGTCCCGAGCTTGCCCGGCACGTCGGCGGCATAGCCCGCATCGAAGCTCAGCACCGCCTGCGTCACCGGCACCGCGGTACGCTGCGCGTAGACGAGTTCGATCCCGTTCGACAGGCGCGTCCGCTGGACGGTCGGAAAGGTCAGCGCGGTGACCGGACCGACCGCGGGAATGTCGCCGCGCGTGCCCTTGGCGGGCTGTTCGGGAGCGGCGACGACATCCTTCTTCGGCGGCACCTGCGCCTCGGCATAGGCGTCGCGGGCGCCGTTGACGACGGTGATCGCCAGCACCGGGCGCGACAGCCACTTGTCCGCCGCGGCCTTGACGCTCGCCGGCGTCTGCGCGGCGAGATCGGCGAGCTGCTTCTTGTAGAAGCCGGGATCGTTCGAATAGAGCGCGCCCTCCGCGAGCGCGACCGCCTTGCCGCCGAAGCCGCCGACCGCCTCCAGCCCACGCACCCGGCCGGCGACGCGGCTGGTGACGAAGCGCGACACCTCGTCCTGCGTCGGGCCGGTGCGCAGGAAGTCGGCGGTCACCTCGTCCAGTCGCTTCGCCGCCAGCGCCGGGTCGACGCCGGGACGCACCAGCCCCCGGATCGAGAAGGTGCCGACCTGCGCGAAGGCGCTGTCGTCCGCGCTCAGCTCCGTGAACAGCTTTTCCTTGCGGACCAGTTCGTTGGCGAAGCGCGACGAGGCCATGCCGCCGAGCACGCCGGCCGCGACTTCGAGCGGGGCGGCATCCTTGTCGTTGAGGCCGGGGACGGACCAGTTGCGGGTGATCATCGTCGCGGCGACGCGGTCCTTCAGCGTCACCGCCTTGGGCGCGGCGAGCGTCACCACCGGCGCAGGCGGCAGTTCGCTCTTCGGACCGGCCGGAATGCCGCCGAAATATTTCTCGACCAGCGGCTTCGCCGTCGCGACGTCGATATCGCCGGCGAGCACCAGCACCGCATTGTTCGGGCCGTAGTGGCTGCGGAACCAGTTCTTGACCGTGTCGAGGCTGGCGGCGTCGAGATCGGCCATCGAACCGATCGTGTCATGGCCGTAAGGGTGCGTCGCGGGGTACAGCCCCTCGGTCACCGCATAGTCGAGCAGGCCGTAGGGCTGGTTGTCGCCCTGCCGCTTCTCGTTCTGGACGACGCCGCGCTGCTCGTCGAGCACGCCCTGCGTGATCGCGCCGAGCAGATAGCCCATGCGGTCCGATTCGAGGAACAGCGCGCGCGGCAGCGCCGCGGTCGGCACCGTCTCGAAGTAATTGGTGCGGTCGAAATAGGTCGTGCCGTTGAAGTCGGTGGCGCCGACCTGCTTCAGCGGTGCGAAGAAGTCGCCCGGCGCATTTTCCGACCCGTTGAACATCAGATGCTCGAACAGGTGCGCGAAGCCGGTCGAGCCCTTGGGTTCGTGCTTGGAGCCGACGTCGTACCAGACGCTGACCGCGACGACCGGTGCCTTGCGGTCGGTGTGGACGACGACGCGCAGACCGTTCTTGAGCGTGAACTGCTGGTAGGGGATGTCCACCGCCTTGACGAGCGCGGAGACCGGTGCGGCCTTCACCGGCGCCGCCGGCGTGGTCTGGGCGAGAGCCGGCGCGGCGAGCGCCAGCGACGCGACGCCCGCGAGCGCGACAAATTTCGTCATGTGTTGAACCCTTCCCCGGTGTGCCTTGAACGACTGTATGGGGGGAGCATAACAGTCGGCGGGCGACTGGCAAGCGGGCGAGGATAAAAGTCCGTTCTGGTCACGACGCCACACTTGTGTTGCACAATGGCAACACCATATCGCGACGGAACACGATAGGGGCCATCATGAACCTCGAGAAATTTACCGACCGCGCCAAGGGCTTCCTCCAGTCGGCGCAAACCGTTGCGATCCGCATGAACCACCAGCGGATCACGCCGGAGCATATCCTGAAAGCGCTGCTGGAGGACGAGCAGGGCATGGCCGCCGGGCTGATCCAGGCGGCAGGCGGCGACTCGCGCCGCGCGGTGAGCGAGACCGATGCGGCGCTGGCCAAGCTGCCGGCAGTGTCGGGATCCGGCGCGCAACAGACTCCCGGGCTCGACAACGACACCGTCCGCATCCTCGATCAGGCCGAACAGGTCGCGCAGAAGGCGGGCGACAGCTACGTCACCGTCGAGCGGCTGCTGCTCGCGCTCGCGCTGGCGCCGACCACGCCCGCTGGCAAGGCGCTCAAGACCGCGGGCGTCACCGCCGAAGGGCTCAACGCCGCGATCAACGACCTGCGCGGCGGCCGCACCGCCGACACCGCCTCCGCCGAGGATCGCTACGACGCGCTCAAGAAGTTCGCCCGCGACCTCACTCAGGCCGCGCGTGACGGCAAGCTCGACCCCGTGATAGGCCGCGACGAGGAAATCCGCCGCACCATCCAGATCCTCGCGCGCCGGACCAAGAACAACCCCGCCCTGATCGGCGAACCCGGCGTCGGCAAGACCGCGATCGCGGAAGGCCTCGCGCTGCGCATCGCAAACGGCGACGTGCCCGACACGCTCAAGGACCGCCGCCTGATGGCGCTCGACATGGGCGCGCTGATCGCCGGCGCGAAATATCGCGGCGAGTTCGAGGAGCGGCTGAAGGGCGTGCTCGACGAGGTCCGCCAGGCAGAGGGCGACATCATTCTGTTCATCGACGAGATGCACACGCTGATCGGCGCGGGCAAATCCGAAGGCGCGATGGATGCGGGCAATCTGCTCAAGCCCGCGCTCGCCCGCGGCGAGCTGCATTGCGTCGGCGCGACCACGCTCGACGAATATCGCAAGTACGTCGAGAAGGACCCGGCGCTCCAGCGGCGCTTCCAGCCGGTGTTCGTCGGCGAGCCGACGGTCGAGGACACGATCAGCATCCTGCGGGGGCTCAAGGAAAAATACGAGCTCCACCACGGCGTGCGGATCACCGACGGTGCGCTGGTATCGGCGGCGACGCTCTCCAACCGCTACATCACCGACCGCTTCCTGCCCGACAAGGCGATCGACCTGATGGACGAGGCGGCGTCGCGCATCCGCATGGAGGTGGAATCGAAGCCCGAGGAGATCGAGACGCTCGACCGCCGCATCCTGCGGCTCAAGATCGAGCGCGAGGGTTTGCGCCGCGAGACCGACGCCGCCTCGATCGACCGATTGGAGACGCTGGAGGGCGAACTCGCCAACCTCGAACAGCAATCCGCCGAGCTGACGGCGCGCTGGCAGGCGGAAAAGGACAAGATCGCGGGCGAGGCGAAGCTCAAGGAACAGCTCGACGCCGCGCGGCTCGAACTCGAGCAGGCGCAGCGCGGCGGCGATCTCGCGCGCGCGGGCGAGCTGTCCTACGGCCGGATCCCGGCGCTCGAGAAGCAGCTCGCCGAGGCGCAAGGGGCGACCAAGGGTGCCATGCTGCGCGAGGAGGTGACGAGCGACGATATCGCCGGCGTCGTCAGCCGCTGGACCGGCGTGCCCGTCGACCGCATGCTGGAGGGCGAACGCGAGAAGCTGCTCAAGATGGAGCAGGTGCTCGGCCAGCGCGTCATCGGGCAGGCCGATGCGGTGCGCGCCGTCTCCACCGCGGTCCGCCGTGCGCGTGCCGGCTTGCAGGACCCGAACCGGCCGCTGGGCTCGTTCCTGTTCCTCGGGCCGACGGGTGTCGGCAAGACCGAACTGACCAAGGCGCTCGCCGAATTCCTGTTCGACGACGCGAGCGCGATGGTGCGGATCGACATGAGCGAATTCATGGAGAAGCATGCGGTCGCGCGGCTGATCGGGGCGCCTCCCGGCTATGTCGGCTATGAGGAAGGCGGCGTGCTGACCGAGGCGGTGCGGCGCCGGCCGTATCAGGTCGTGTTGTTCGACGAGGTCGAAAAGGCGCACGGCGACGTGTTCAACGTGCTCCTCCAGGTGCTCGACGACGGCCGCCTCACCGACGGTCAGGGCCGCACGGTCGACTTCTCCAACACGCTCATCATCCTCACCTCGAACCTAGGGTCGCAATATCTCGCCAATCTCGAGGAGGGGCAGGACGTCGAGACGGTCGAGCCGCAGGTGATGGAGATCGTCCGCGCGCACTTCCGACCCGAATTCCTCAACCGCCTGGACGAGGTCATCCTGTTCCACCGCCTGGGGCAGAGCCACATGGCGCCGATCGTCGACATCCAGGTGGCACGCGTCGGCCGGCTGCTCGCCGACCGCAAGGTGACGCTGGATCTCACCGACGCCGCCCGCGCCTGGCTCGGCCGCGTCGGCTACGACCCGGTGTACGGTGCCCGCCCGCTGAAACGCGCCGTGCAGCGCTACCTGCAGGACCCGCTCGCCGAGCTGATCCTGCGCGGCGAGGTGAAGGACGGCGCGACCGTGCGAGTGGATGAAGGCGATGGGAAGCTGGCGCTGTCGGTGGGGTGAAACGGCCTCTCCGACATCTCGCGCACAAAAAAAGGGCGGGTCTCGCGACCCGCCCTTTTCCGTTCGGTGAGGAACGGACTTAGAAGTTGAACTTGGCGCCCGCGCGATACTGGCGGCCGAAGATGCCGTCGCCACCCTGAACCGCGTTGTACAGATACGCGCCGTAGGTGACCGGATCGAGCGGCGGCAGACGATTGAAGATGTTCAGCGCGTTGATGTAGAACGTGAACTTGTCGTTGACCTTGAAGCTCGCGTTCGCATCGGCGGTGATGTAGCTCTTCACGCGGCAGCCGTAATAGGCCGGAGCCTGGCCGCAGTCCTTGTACGCATCGCCCTGGTCCATCGCCGACAGGTCGTAGCCCGACGTGTAGTTGACGGTACCCGACAGCGCGAAGTTGCCGAAGTCGAAGGTG
>JBKBTU010000183.1:0-5482 GCA_046290715.1 Sphingomonas sp.
GGTCTAAAGGGTAAAGGTGGGGGTTTCTGTTGCTACGTACCCCCGGACGCCCGGTCTCCGATTCTGTTGCCCGGTTCGGTCCAACCGCGCTTTTTAGCCTAGTAAAAGAAGGGCGTTAGCCCATCAATTACGCAGCGATTGCGAGTGCTTCGTTATCGTTGGCACTTGTGTAATGGGCCGTTGCGGTGGTCCCATTCCGAGCGAAAGACAGCGCTTTTCAACACACGTCGATCCTAGTTCGGCCCCGTCAGCTGAGCTGAGGCGCTCGGCGCCACGCTTCAAGCGTGGGGCCGCGCGCTACAGCGCAGATGGTGGAGCCGCCGGGTACTGCCCCCGGGTCCGCTGCGCCTATTTAACGCCACCGTTTATCGCCATAGCCGGCTGGAAGCCGGCCTGATCCATATAGGGGGGAAGCCGGGGCGCTGCAATCCACGCCTTTCGCTCGCCACAATATAGGGCCATAGGCGCCCCATCATGTTGACCCAGCGTTCCCGCTACGCGCTGCGCGCGATGCTGTTCCTTGCCGAAGCGCCCGCCGCCACTCCGCCGATCCCGATGGGCCGGATCGCGACCGCCGCCAACGTACCGCGCAAGTTCCTGGAGCTGATCCTCGCCGACCTGCGCGACGCCGGCCTGCTCAGCAGCACCCGCGGCAAGATGGGCGGCTACGTCCTCGCGCGGCCCGCGCATCTCATCTCACTGGGCGAGGTGATCCGCGTGATCGAAGGGCCGCTGGCGCTCGTCCCCTGCGTCAGCCGCACCGCCTACCGCCCCTGCAACGACTGCAAGAGCGAGGCGGACTGCGCCATCCGCCACGCGATGATGCGCGTCCGCGACGAGACCGCCCGCATCCTCGACGGCACCAGCCTCGCCGACGCGACCGCCGACCAGCTGGCGGCGGCGTAAGCCGCAGGGCGCCCGCGCCGCCCCGTCACCCGTCATCCAGGCCTTGAGCCGGGATCCCGCGTCTCATACCGATCGCCGGGCAGCGTCACCCCGGACCAAGTCCGGTGTGACGGCTTATGACCCGCCTCACACCCGCGGACGCGCCTTCAGTTCGTCGCGGATTTCGCGCAGCAGCGTGACGTCCGCCGGCTCGGCCGCCGTGGGCGCTTCCGGCTTGGGCATGATCTTGTTCACCGCACGCACCAGCAGGAAGATGATGAAGGCGACGATCAGGAAATTCGCCGCCTGGGTGACGAACTCGCCATAGCCGAGCAGCGGCACGCCCGCCTTCTTGAGCGCCGCATAGTCGGAGAGCGAGCCGGTATAGTTCGCCGGGATCGGCCCCATGCGCAGGAAATAGCCCGAGAAATCGAGTCCGCCGAAGATCTTGCCGATCACCGGCATGATCACGTCCTCGGTCAGCGAGGTGACGATCCTGCCGAACGCCGCGCCGATGATCACCGCGACCGCCAGGTCGAGCACGTTGCCGCGCGCGATGAACGTCTTGAATTCCTTGAACATGACCGCCCTTTCCCTCGTTACCTGCTCAGGCTGACCGAGGTTAGGCGGCGTTTTCCCCTTCGCCAAGCCCGCCCGCTGTCCTATATGGATAGCACAGACACGCCCAGGAGGATGTTCATGCCGTCGCTTCGTCCCGTTGCCGCCTTCGCCCTTGCCGCCGTCGCGAGCGGCTCGCTGGCCGGCTGCGGCATCAACTCCGTGCCGACCGCGGAGGAGAACGCCAAGGCGCGCTGGGCCGACGTCCAGAACCAGTATCAGCGGCGCGCCGACCTGATCCCCAACCTCGTCGCCACGGTGAAGGCCGCCGGCGCGCAGGAGAAGGACATCCTCACCCAGGTAACGCAGGCCCGCGCCAGCGCCAACCAGGTCAAGGTGTCGGGCGACCAGCTGAGCGACCCCGCCAGGGTCCAGGCATTCGAACGTGCGCAGAGCGCCGTCACGCTGTCGCTGCAGCGGCTGCAGGAGGCCTATCCCGAGCTCAAGAGCCAGGGCAATTACACGACGCTGATGAGCCAGCTCGAGGGCACCGAGAACCGCATCACCATCGCCCGCACCGATTACAACACCGCCGTGCAGGCGTATAACACCCGCATCCGCACCTTCCCCGACGCCGTCGGCGCGCGCATCTTCTACGGCGCCAAGCCGCTGACGCCGTTCACCGCGACCTCGCCGAATGCAGAGGTGGCACCGAGCGTCAACTTCGGGAATGCGAGCTGAGGCGATGACCGCCCTCGTCCGGGCGCTCGCCGTCTGGCGGGCGGCGCTGCTGTTGATGCTGGCGGGACTGATCGTCGCGCCGGCATCGGCACAGACGTTCCCCAAGTTCACGGGCCTGGTGGTCGACGATGCCAACGTCCTTCCCGCCGACACCAGGGCGGCGCTGACCGCGAAGCTGGAGACCTTGCAGAAGGACACCAAGCGGCAGCTGGTCGTCGCCACCATTGCCGATCTGCAAGGCTATCCGATCGAGGAATACGGCTACAAGCTCGGCCGGGCTTGGGGCGTCGGACTGAAGGACGTCAACAACGGCGCCATCCTATTCATCGCGCCCAACGAACCCGCCGGGCACCGGGGTCCCCGTATCGAGGTCGGCCGGGGTCTCGAGCCGATCCTCACCGACGCGCTCTCCAGCGTCATCATCAACCAGGACATGCTGCCGCGACTTAAGGCGGGTGACATCCCGGGGGCGATGACCGCGGGTACCGATGCCATCGCCCGGCAACTGCGCGCCTCGCCCGAGGAGGCACAGGCACGGCTCGATGCAGCGACCAAGCAGTTCGACCAGGCCCATCGCCGCACCTCGGACAACCGCAGCGGCGGCGGCGTCCCGTTCGGATTGATCGTCTGGGCGATCATCCTCCTGTTCGTGCTGGTGCCGCTGATCCGCGGACGGCGGCGCGCCGGGCCGTGGGGCCGCCGCTACGACGATGGCGGTGGCAGCGCCCTGCCGATCGTGCTGTGGGGCATTGCCAACGAGATCGGCCGATCGTCGCACAGCGGCGGCTGGGGCAGCGGCGGCGGCTGGAGCGGCGGCGGCGGCGATTCCGGCGGCAGCGACGGCAGCTGGGACGGCGGCGGCTTCACCGGTGGCGGCGGCGGCGATTTCGGGGGCGGCGGCGCCTCGGGGAGCTGGTGAGATGCGGCTGACCGATACCGATCGCGCCCGCGTCGCCGCCGCGGTGGCCGACGCCGAGCGCAATACTGCCGGCGAGATCGTGACCGTCGTCGCCCGCCGCTCCGACGCCTATCACGACGTCGCGCTGCATTGGGCGGTGCTGGCGATGCTGCTCGTCCTCGCGTTGCTCGCATTGAAACCGGACGTGGCGGTGTGGCTGCACGGCCTCGTCGCCGATCCGTGGGACGGCGCGCCGGCGCCGGGCGGGCTGTTCACCGTCGCGCTGGTCCTGCTCGCCGCGACCTTCCTGCTGGTCCGCGTCGTGCTCGCCTGGCGGCCGCTGCGCCGCGCGCTGACGCCGGGCAGCACCGCCGCCCGCCGCGTCCACGCCCGCGCGCTGACGCTGTTCCGTGCGAGCGCGGAGGCGCGCACCCGCGACGCGACCGGTGTCCTCCTCTACCTGTCGCTCGACGAGCATCGTGCCGAGATCATCGCCGATGCCGCGATCCATTCGCGCGTTACGCCCGACGTGTGGGGCGCGGCGATGGCGGCGCTGATCGCCGCGACGCGCGACGGCCGACCGGGCGACGGCATGGCAGAGGCGGTGCGCCAGATCGGCCTCGTCCTCGCCGAACACTTTCCGCCACGCGCGGACGACACCAACGAGCTGCCGGATCGTTTGATCGAGCTATGACAACTAAGACTGTCTGGGAGGGCAAATACCTCTCCGTCCATACCGCCGGCACCTGGGAATATGCCGAGCGCAAGGGACGCATCGCCGCCGCGGTGATCGTCGCGATCACGGCCGAAGGGCAATTGCTGCTCGTCGAACAGCATCGCGTGCCGCTCGGCCGGACCTGCCTGGAGTTACCCGCAGGCCTCGTCGGCGACGACAGCGCCGGTGAAAGCGTCGCCGACGCCGCGCGCCGCGAGCTGGAGGAAGAGACCGGCTACCATGCCGCGATCGTCGAGGAGCGCGGCGAGTTCTTCTCGTCCCCGGGCATGACGTCGGAAAGCTTCACGTTGGTGCTCGCCACCGGCCTCACCCGCACCGGCGACGGTGGCGGCGACGAGCAGGAGAACATCACCGTACACCGCGTCGCGCCGGAAGCCGTGGGGGGCTTCGTCGCCGAAAAGCGCCGCGCGGGCGTGGCGATCGACGCCAAGATGCTGCTGCTGCTCGGCGGCGGTATCCTTGCCGAAGTGACGGGCGAACCGGTCGCCTGAGATAGGCCGCCCCCCGCGCCGCCGAGCGCCGCCACCCCGTTCGTCACGTCCCGTCAGCCCGTGCGTCACCCCGGACTTGATCCGGGCTGACGAGTGAAGTTTTGACCGAGATGACGCCACGCGGATCCGTCATTGCGAGCGCAGCGAAGCAATGACGACCCTAATCGGCGTCATGTCACTCCGCGTTAGGCATCGAAACGCCGATCGCTGAACGCCCCCCCTGTACCTGCGAACGCAGGAACCCAGAGCCACAAGGAAGTCGCCTGCGACCAGGGCCCCCCGCCTGCGCAGGAGCCCAAATCACGCTCGATCGCGCGACCTCAGCGGAAGTTGTCGGCGTAGGCCTGCAGCTTGAGCTTCGGCTTGGGCGCCGGGATCAGCTCGTAATCGAAGCCCTGCGCCTCGCAATAGGCGATCGCCGCCTCCTGCGTCGGGAAGTTGAGCCGCACCTGTTCGCGCGTGTCGCCGCTGCCCGCCCAACCGGTGAGCGGGTCGGCGTGCTTGGGTTCGGCGGGTTCGAACTCGACGCGCCACACCTGCGTGCGGGCCTTGCCGGACTGCATGGCGTTCTTGGGGCGCTGAAAGATTCGGACGGTAGGCATAAGATGTGTCCTTAGCGTGTACCGGCGGAACGCGCATCCGCCTTTTTGGTGCGCAGCGTCGCCGATGCGGCGGCGGGATCGTCGGGCCAGGGATGCCGCGGATAGCGCCCGCGCATCTCCTTGGCGACGGCATGCCAGCTGCCCGTCCAGAAGCCCGGCAGGTCGCGCGTCGTCTGAATCGGACGGCCGGCGGGCGAGGTCAGACTGAGCACCAGCGGCACGCGGCCGGTGCCGATCGAGGTGCGGGTAATCAGCGCCACCCACAGCGACCAGGAGGCGCGCGTGCGCGAGGGGCGCTTCCGGGCCGACCTGTTCTATCGTCTTGCCGTGCTGCGCCTGGCGCTGCCGCCGCTGCGCGCGCGCGTGCCGGACATCGCGCCGCTGGCCGAATGGTCGCTGAAGCAGTCGCTGGCGGCGTTGGGTGCGCGGCCGCATCCGCGATTCGGATTACCCCGACGATCTTGGCAATGCCGGGATCGGCGGGCGCGTGACCGTGCTGTATCTGGTCGAGACCAACGGCCGGGTCAGCGATTGCGACGTGGTCGGGTCCAGCGGCGTGCCGCGGCTCGAC
>JBKBTU010000184.1:0-5439 GCA_046290715.1 Sphingomonas sp.
CGATCCAGCCTATCTCGCCGCGGTCGACGAATGGCTCGGCCGGATCGACCCGATCATCGCTCGCCACCAGATCAACAACGGAGGATCGGTCATCCTCCACCAGATCGAGAACGAGCTGGCGCTGACCACTCCGGCGCAGCGCCGCTACATGGATCACCTCTATACCAAGGCGCGCGCCGACGGCATCACCGTGCCGCTGTTCCACAACGACCAGGGCCGCAACGGCTATTGGGTGCCGGAAAGCAGCAAGGTCGAGAACGTCGTCCATGGCCCGAACGATCTCTACGCCTTCGACGGCTATCCCGGCGGCACCTGCACCGTCACCGGCAAGCCGACCCGCGGCGTGCCCGCCCCCGACTGGGGCTATTACGGCCCCGGCGGCGCGAAGGGCGGCGCCAGCGCCTCGCCCGACACGCCCGCCTTCCTCGCCGAGTTCGGCGGCGGCTGGTTCGATTACTGGGGCTCGAACGGCGGCTACGAATGCAACGCGATCCAGCGCGGCAAACGCTTCCAGCGCGTCTTCTACGGCACCAACCTCGCCAACGGCATCGACATCCAGAGCGTCTACATGGGCTATGGCGGCACCAGCTGGGGCTGGCTCCCTGCCCCGGTGGTGTTCACCAGCTACGATTACGGCTCCGCCATCTCCGAGGATCGCGAGCTGAGGCCCAAGGCGGAGGAGATGAAGCAGCTGGGCGGCCTGATCGCCAGCGTGCCCGACCTCGCCGGCATGGTGCCGGCAAGCCCCGCGACCGCCTCCTCACCCGCCATACAGGTCTATCACGACCGCAATCCTGAGAGCGACGCACGCTTCCTGATGGTGACGCACAAGCCGTCGAACGGCACGACCGACGACCGCTTCACCATCACCGCCGACCTGCCCGACGGCCGCTATACCTTTCCGGCCGCGGAGCCGATGCGGCTCAACGGTTTCGACGCCAAGTGGCTGGTCGCGGGCGTGACGCTGGGCGGGCAGCGGCTGGTCTATTCGACCTCCGAACTGCAGGCCGCGCTGACCGTGAACGGTAGCGACCTGGTGCTGCTCTACGGCCGCGCCGGCGAGGGTGGCGAGACGGTGCTGCGCTACGCCTCCGCACCGCAGGTCCGCGTGCTCGAAGGCAGCGCGACCAGCCAATTCGATGCGGCCAAGGGCGATCTGCGCCTCGCTTATCTGCATGCCGGCCGCAGCGTCGTGCGCATCGAGGGCGGTGGCCGCCCGCCGCTGACGCTGATCCTCGCCGACGAGGCCGAGGGCGCGCGCTACTGGCGGCAGGGCAACGTCCTCGTCCGCGGTCCCGCGCTGTTGCGCAGCGCGCGCACCACGGGAAGCGCGCTCGCACTGACCGGCGACACGCGCGAGGCGACCCCGCTGGAGGTCTGGTCCAACGCTCGGCAGATCCGCTGGAACGGCCGGCCGCTCGCGACACGCACCACCACGATCGGCAGCCGCGCCTCGGCCCAACCCCTCCCCGGCCCTGCCGCATTCTCGCTGCCCGCGCTTGCCTGGCGCACCGCCTACGGCACGCCGGAAGCGCAACCCGGTTTTGACGACAGCGGATGGCAGGCGGCCGAGGGCAAGCCCTACGCCAGCATCACCGCACGGCCCGACGGTCAGCCCAACCTGTCGATGGACGCCTATGGCTTCCACGACGGCGACGTCTGGTACCGCGGCCGCTTCACCGGCACGCCCGACGCGAAACAGCTCGCGCTCTTCTACGGCGCCGGCGGATCGGGTATGGTGCAGGTCTGGATCGACGGCCAATTCGTCGGGCAGAACGAACTGCCCGGCGGCCTGCCGCGGCCGATCACCACCGGCACCGCCCGCTTCGACCTGCCCGCCGCGGCGCAGACGCCGGGCGAACACGTGGTCAGCATCATGGTCCGCAACAACGGCCACAATTGGGATCTCGACAGCGACGACGCGCACAAGGAGGCGCGCGGCCTGATCTCCGCCTCGCTCGAGGCACCGGGCGGACGCAGCTTCGCCGTGCCGATCGCGTGGAAGATCCAGGGCAAAGCGGGCGGCGAAGACCTGCCCGATCCCGCCCGCGGCCCCGCCAACAACGGCGGCCAGTACGGCGAGCGGCAGGGCTGGCACCTGCCCGGCTTCGACGATGCCGGCTGGCAGGCGGCGCAGACCCGCGTCAAGCCCGGCACCACCTGGTACCGCAGCCGCTTCACGCTGGCGGTGCCCAAGGGTCAGGACGCGACAATCGCGGTCGCCTTCGGCGACACCACGACGCCGCGCTCGGTGGCGAAATATCGCGCCCTCCTCTTCGTCAACGGCTGGAACATGGGCCAGTTCATCGCCCATGTCGGCCCGCAGCGCGTCTTCCCGATCCCCGAAGGCGTGCTCAACCACCGCGGCCCCAACACGATCGCACTCGCCGTCACCTCCGACGGCGCGCCCGGCGACGTATTGGAGCCGGTGAAGCTCGTCACCCTACGCAACGTGCGCGGCGGCATTCCCGTCCGCCCGTCGATCGCATCACAGGAGAAATAACTTGGCCGCCCTCACCCACGACGTCCCCCGGCAGGAGGTCACGACCGCGATCCACAAGCTGATGGACAATCTCGTCAACATCAAGGACGAGACGGGCGAGTTCCTGCTCCACCTCGAAGACGGCCGGATCATCGACACCAAGGGCTGGGCCGGCTGGGAATGGACGCACGGCGTCGGCCTGTTCGGCATGTGGCGCTATTACGAGCAGACCGGCGACAAGGCCGCGCTCGCCATCATCAAGCAATGGTTCGAGGATCGCTTTGCGGAAGGCACGCCGACCAAGAACATCAACACGATGGCGCCGTTCATCACGCTCGCCTACCTCTACGAGCACGAGCCCGATCCGCGCTACATCCCCTATCTCGACACCTGGGCCGAATGGCTGATGGCGCCCGACGGCCTGCCCAAGACCGAAGAGGGCGGCTTCCAGCACATCGTCTACAACGACGAGAACCCGGGCGAGATGTGGGACGACACGCTGATGATGAGCGTGCTGCCGCTCGCCAAGATCGGCCTGCTGCTGAACCGCCCCCAGTATGTCGAGGAGGCGAAGCGCCAGTTCCTCGTCCACATCAAGTATCTCTTCGACAAGAAGACCGGCCTGTGGTTCCACGGCTGGGACTTTAATGGCCGGCACAATTTCGCCGAGGCGCTGTGGGCGCGCGGCAATTGCTGGGTGACGATCGCGATCCCCGAGATCATCGAGATCCTCGATCTGCCGCAGGGCGACGCCCTGCGCACCTTCCTCATCGACACGCTGGCCGCGCAGGTGAAGACGCTGGCCGAGACGCAGGATGCCGACACCGGCCTGTGGCACACGCTGATCGTCGATCCGTCGAGCTACCTCGAAGCTTCGGCGACCGCGGGCTTCGCCTATGGCATCCTCAAGGGCGTGCGGAAGGGCTATCTGCCCCGCCACTACGAGGCTGTCGGCATCAAGGCGGTCAAGGGCGTGCTCGCCAACATCGACGAGGCGGGCGAGTTGAAGCAGGTCAGCTTCGGCACCGCGATGGGCGACACGCAGCAATTCTACAAGGACATCGCGCTGACCTCGATGCCCTACGGCCAGAGCCTCGCGATGATCGCGCTGGCCGAATTCCTGCGCACGTACATCTGATGCTCTCTCACCCTCACCCTTCGGCGCTTCGCGCCTCTTCCCTCTCCCGCCGGGAGAGGGAGGGAGCGGCAAAGCCGCGGAAGGGTGAGGGCGACGCTCCAGTCGAGTAGACCGTTCATGGCCACAGACCCTATCGCCGCCCGGCCCGTCCTGCCTACCGCGCCCACCCGCCCGGTCCGCTGGTACAACCTGCTCGCCTATGGCTCGAACGACGTCCTCGGCGCCGGATCGATGGCGGTCATCTCGACCTGGATCCTGATCTTCTACACCAGCTTCTGCGGCCTCTCCGCGGCGCAGGCGACGATCATCTTCGGCGTGGCACGCGTGCTCGACGCCTTCACCAGCCCGCTGATCGGCCACCTCTCGGACAATATCGGCCGCACCGCGCTCGCCCGCCGCTTCGGGCGGCGGCGCTTCTTCATCCTCGCCGCGATCCCGCTGCTCCCGTCCTTCGCGATCATGTGGGTCTCGGGGCAGAGCTTCTATTATTATCTCGTCACCTACGTCCTGTTCGAGATGGTCTATGCGCTCGAGATCATCCCCTATGAGACGCTCGCCGCCGAAATGGCGACCGACTACAAGACCAAGGCGAAGTTCGCCGGCGCGCGCATCCTGTGCGGGCAGGTGTCCGCGATCGGCGCCGCCTTCCTGCCCGGCTGGCTGATCGCATACCTGGGGCCGGATTCGCCCGACACCTACCTCTACATGGGCATCATCTTCTCCGTGCTGTTCATGGGCGCGGCGGCGCTGCTCTACACGTTCAGCTGGGAACGGCAGCGCCCGCCCGGCCTCGACGAGGCGGAGGCGAAGGACCGGCCGACGCTCGGCGCGGCGTTCGCCGCCCTCTACCGCAACCTGTTCTCGACGCTGCGCATCCGCGCGTTCCGGCTGCACCTCGGCATGTATCTCGGCGGCTATATCAGCCAGGACATCTACAACGCCGCCTTCACCTATTTCGTCATCTTCGCGCTCGCCGGCACGACCGGCATCGTCGCCAACCTCGTCGGCGTGACCTATATCGTCCAGCTGATCGCGGTGGTGCTCGCGATCAACTTCGCGCTCCGCCTGTCGCCCGCCGCCGCCTATCGCTTCGCCGCGCTGAGCTTCGCTGTCGGCGTCGTCATCTTCCTCGCCATGTATGCCGCGGGTTACGGCGCAACCTCGGCGCTGTTCTGGCTGCCGGTCGTCTTCGCGGGTCTCGGCCGCGGCGCGCTCAACTACATCCCGTGGGCGACCTACAATTACATGGCCGACGTCGACGAGATCGTCACCGGCCGCCGGCGGGAGGGCGCGTTTGCCGGCGTCATGACCTTCGTGCGCAAGATGAGCCAGGCGCTCGCCGTCATCCTCGTCGGGCAGGTGATGCAGGCCTCGGGCTTCGTCTCCAAGGCGACCGTGCAGAGCCCGCAGGCGATCGCCGCCATCGTCGGCGTGCTCGGCGCGGGAACGCTCGCGATGCTGGTGTTCGGTGTCCTCGTCTCGACCCGCTTCCGCCTCACCCCGCGCACGCACGCGATCCTGCTCGACGAGATCGAACGCTTCCGCGCCGGCGAGCGTCGCCCCGCCGACGCCGAGCATGCGCGCGTGGTGGAGGACCTTTCGGGCTGGTCGTACGACCGGCTGTGGGGGAACAACCCGGTGGCGGGGACGGGGCGGTAACGCCGCCTCGACCGGGCATCCATTCGCGCGCGGTCATCCTCGTCTCGTCATCCCGGCGAACGCCGGGATCCATGGACAGCGCGCCATGGGCGTAAGCGCGCATCATCGGCGGCACTCCCCCCCGGGATCCCCGCGGGCGCCGGGGTGACGAAGACAATAG
>JBKBTU010000185.1:0-5425 GCA_046290715.1 Sphingomonas sp.
GTACGCGCCGCTCGCCGCAAGGCGGAGGAGCTGATCGCGCAGGGCAAGACCGTGCGCTTCTACCTCGCCGGCAAGAAGGGCCGCGTGCTGCGCCGCTTCTACCCGAACGCGATCCTCGCCGACCACGAATTGGGCGGCCACAAGGTGCTGGGCTTCACCCAGGCGCGCGAAGTCGCCGACGACCTGCTCGCGCGCTATGCCGCGGGCGAGTTCGACGTCGCCCACCTGTTCTACGCCAAGTTCGTCTCGGCGCTGGTCCAGGAGCCGGTCGGCCAGCAGATCATCCCGGTCGCGGTACCGGCGACCGCGGCACCCGTCGCGGCGACCTCTGCCGGCGCGGTGGTCGAATACGAGCCGGACGAGGAATCGATCCTCGCCGACCTGTTGCCGCGCAACGTCGCGATCCAGATCTTCCGCGCGATGCTGGAGAATGCCGCGTCCGAACAGGGCAGCCGCATGAACGCGATGGACAATGCGACGCGCAATGCGGGCGACATGATCAACCGCCTGTCGATCCAGTACAACCGCACGCGCCAGGCCGCGATCACGACCGAGCTGGTCGAAATCATCTCCGGCGCCGAAGCGCTCTAACGAATCCGAAGCAGGAAGAACCGCCATGGCAACCGCCGCAGACGACATCCGCCCGACCCAGCAGACGGGCAGCAGCAACACCACCGGCACGATCGCGCAGGTCATCGGCGCGGTCGTCGACGTGCATTTCCCCGACACCCTGCCCGCGATCCTGTCGGCGCTGGAGACGGACAACAACGGCAACCGCCTCGTGCTCGAGGTCGCGCAGCATCTCGGCGAGAACACCGTGCGCACGATCGCGATGGACTCGACCGAGGGCCTGACCCGCGGCCAGACCGTGCGCGACACCGGCACGCAGATCTCGGTGCCCGTCGGCCCGGCGACGCTCGGCCGCATCCTCAACGTCGTCGGCGAGCCGATCGACGAGCGCGGGCCGGTGCAGACCGATCTGCGCGCTCCGATCCACGCCTCGGCGCCGCTGTTCGTCGACCAGTCGACCGAAAGCGCGATCCTCGTCACCGGCATCAAGGTCATCGACCTGCTCGCGCCCTATGCGAAGGGCGGCAAGATCGGCCTGTTCGGCGGCGCCGGCGTCGGCAAGACCGTGCTGATCCAGGAGCTGATCAACAACATCGCCAAGGGCCACGGCGGCACCTCGGTGTTCGCGGGCGTCGGTGAGCGCACCCGCGAGGGCAACGACCTCTATCACGAGTTCCTCGACGCGGGCGTCATCGCCAAGAACGAGGCGGGCGAGCCGATCAGCGAGGGGTCGAAGGTCGCGCTGGTGTTCGGCCAGATGAACGAGCCGCCGGGCGCCCGCGCCCGCGTCGCGCTGTCGGGCCTGACCATCGCGGAATATTTCCGCGATCAGGAGGGGCAGGACGTGCTGTTCTTCGTCGACAACATCTTCCGCTTCACGCAGGCGGGCGCGGAAGTGTCGGCGCTGCTCGGCCGCATCCCGTCGGCGGTGGGCTATCAGCCGACGCTGTCGACCGACATGGGCGCCCTGCAGGAGCGCATCACCTCGACCAACAAGGGCTCGATCACCTCGGTGCAGGCCGTCTACGTCCCCGCGGACGACTTGACCGATCCGGCGCCGGCGACCTCGTTCGCCCACTTGGACGCGACGACCGTGCTCAGCCGCGCGATCTCGGAACTCGGCATCTATCCGGCGGTCGATCCGCTCGATTCGACCAGCCGCGTGCTCGAGCCGCGCGTCGTCGGCCAGGAGCATTACGAGACGGCGCGCGCCGTCCAGTCGCTGCTCCAGCGCTACAAGTCGCTGCAGGACATCATCGCCATCCTCGGCATGGACGAGCTGTCGGAAGAGGATAAGCTGACGGTCACGCGCGCGCGCAAGATCCAGCGCTTCCTCAGCCAGCCGTTCCACGTCGCCGAGGTGTTCACCGGCATCCCCGGCAAGTTCGTGCAGATCGAAGACACGATCCGCTCGTTCAAGGCGGTCGTCGACGGCGAATACGATCACCTGCCCGAAGGCGCCTTCTACATGGTCGGCGGCATCGACGAAGCGGTCGCCAAGGCCGAGAAGATGGCCGCCGAGGCGTAAGACAAAGGAAGCCCCTCCCGTTCGGGCCCCACGGAAGTATTACTTCCGTCGGAACCTGTCAGGGGAGGGGTCGGGGTGGGGCGGAGTCTCACCGAGACCAGCGCTCCTGACTCCTCCACCCCAACCCCTCCTCTGAAGAGGAGGGGCGTTCAAGAGAAGAGACATGCTCCACTTCGAACTCGTCACGCCCGAAAAGCTCGTCCGCTCCGAGGACGTGTACATGGTCGTCGTCCCCGGTACCGAGGGCGACTTCGGCGTGCTGGAGGGGCATGCGCCGCTGATGTCGACGGTGCGCGACGGCGCGCTGTCGGTCTATCGCACGCAGGGCGCGCAGCCGGAAACGATCGCGATCCAGGGCGGCTTCGCCGAGGTGAACGCGCGCGGGCTCACCGTCCTGGCGGAAAGCGCCGCGTAACGGCCGGGCGAGGCGCGAGACGCCCGCCCCAACGACCCCCGTGACACCGGTCTCGGTGCGGGGTCCGCGCTGCGCCACGCGATTCCCGATATTGGATCGCCCGCCTGCTAAATCCCCGAGCAGCCGGCGCAACTCGGCATAGGCTGTCCTACAGCCCGTCACGAAGATAAAGCAGCCGGCACACACCGGCTCCTTCTCATCACCGCAACCATCCCCCAGAGCATCACCCCGGAACAAGGCCGGGTGGCGGCGTGAAAACGCCTTATCGAGACAAAAACGGAAACGATGGGGACTGGATCGTTTCCGTTAAGGTGTTCATCTTGTCTATGTTCGGTTACGCCGCGAACAGCGACGCGCCCTTCTTGACCACCGTCCGCCCGGCCATGTCGGTCACCGCATAGGTGAACCCCGGCAGCAGGCAGAAGGCGCCGACCTCGCCCTGCGGCGACAGTGCCAGGAAGCCGACCTGCACGCCCTTAATCGCATCGCCGCGCAGCCGCGCGATATGCCGCACCACCTCCTCGCACGCCGCCTGCGGCGACAGGCCCGCCCGCATCGAGGCGACGACGCGCGCGGTGCCGGCGATCCGCGTCACCTCCTCGCCGAGCCCGGTCGACGTCGCGCCGCCGACCCCCGCCTCGACGTAGAGGCCGGAGCCGACCTGCGGCGAATCGCCGACCCGGCCGCGCATCTTGAACGCCATGCCCGACGTGGTGCACGCGCCCGCCATCCGGCCGGAGTCATCGCGCGCGAGCAGGCCGATCGTATCGTGGTCCAGCGCGCCGCCGCGCGGACGCCGGTTCTCGATATTCGCCTCCGGCTTGTACTGCGCGGTCTTCAGCCAGTCGCGCCACGCCTTCTCCGCCTCGGGGGTGAGCAGGTTCACCTTGGAAAAGCCCTGGTCGCGGGCAAAACGCGTCGCGCCCTCGCCGACGATGAAGGTGTGCGGCGTCTTCTCCATCACGCGTCGCGCGACGGAGATGGCGTGCACCGTATCCTCCAGCGCGGCGACCGCGCCGACGCCGCCGCGGTCGTCCATGATGACCGCGTCCAGCGTCACATGGCCGTCGCGGTCGGGATAGCCGCCATAGCCGACGGAGTGGTTGGTCGGGTCCGCTTCCGGCACCATGCCGCCCGCCTCCACCGCATCGATCAGGCTGCCGCCGGCCTTCAGCTTTGCGAAGGCGGCGGCATTGGCCGCGGCGCCGAAATCCCAGGTCGAGACGATCATCGCCGGATCGGCGGGTACCGCGGCGGCGGCGACCCCAGCCAGTCCGCCGGTCGCCGCCATGCCTCCCAGAAAGCCGCGCCGCGTCGTCATGTCCGAAACCTCCTGGACCTGAATTGGTCTGCTAGAGGAAGTTATACGGATCGACGTCTACCGTCACGCGCGCTTTTGCCGGCCAGTCGAGGGCGCCGAGCCACGCGCGGATCACGTCCTGCACGTCCAACGCGCGGCGGGCGTGGACGAGCAGGCGGAAGCGGTGCCGTCCGCGCAGCATGGCGAGCGGGGCGGGGGCGGGGCCGTAGACCGCCATGCCGTCCACCTCCGGCGCGCTGCGCGCGACGAGGCGCGCGACCTCCTGCGCGCAGGCCTGCTCCTCGGACGAGACGACGATCGCGGCATAGCGGCCGAAGGGCGGCGCGCCGGCATCGCGCCGCGCCTCCGTCTCGGCCTCGTAGAAGGCATCGGCGTCGCCGGTCACCAGCGCCTGCATCACCTGCGCCTTGGGGCTGTGCGTCTGGATAAAGACGTGCCCCGGTTTCTCGCCACGCCCGGCGCGGCCCGACACCTGGCGGATTTGCTGGAAGGTGCGCTCGGCGGCACGCAGATCGCCGCCCTCCAGGCCCAAATCGGCATCGACGACGCCGACCAGCGTCAGGTTGGGGAAATGATAGCCCTTGGTGACCAATTGCGTACCGACGACGATGTCGATGTCGCCCGCCTCCATCCGGCCGACGAATTCGGCGGCCTTGGCGGGCGACCAGATCGTGTCGCTGGTGACGATGGCGACCTTGGCGGCCGGGAACAGCGCCGTGACCTCGTCCGCGATCCGCTCGACGCCGGGGCCGCACGCGACCAGGCTGTCCTCTTCCTTGCACTCCGGGCAAGCGCGCGGCGTCGGCATGACGTGCCCGCAATGATGGCAGGCAAGGCGGCGGGTGAGGCGGTGCTCGACCATCCACGCCGTGCAATTGGGGCATTGGAAACGGTGACCGCAGGTGCGGCACAAGGTCAGCGGCGCATAGCCGCGGCGGTTGAGGAACAGCAGCGACTGCTCGCCCTTCGCCAGCGTCTCCTCCAGCGCCGCGACCAGCTTCGGCGCGATCCAGCGGCCGCGCTCGGGCGGCGCCTCGATCAGGTCGATCGCCTCGATCGTCGGCATCTCCGCAGGGCCGTAGCGGCCGGGCAGCCTCAACTCCTCGTAGCGGCCGAGCGCGACCTGTTGACGCGTCTCGATCGCCGGCGTGGCGCTGGCGAGGACGACCGGGCACCCTTCGAACTTGCCGCGCATCACCGCGACGTCGCGGGCGTGATAATGAACGCCCTCTTCCTGCTTGAAGCTCGTCTCGTGCGCCTCGTCGACGACGATCAGGCCGAGGTTGCGATAGGGCAGGAACAGCGCCGAGCGCGCGCCGACCGTCACCAGCGCCTCGCCGCTCGCGATCGCCCGCCATGCGCGGCGTCGCTGCGTTGACCGAAGGCCCGAATGCCAGGCGACGGGTTCGCACCCGAAGCGGTCGTGGAAGCGCTTGAGGAAGGGCTCGGTAAGCGCGATCTCGGGCAGCAGCACCAACGTCTGCCGACCCTGCCGGATCGCTTCGGCGACCGCCTCGAAATAGACTTCGGTCTTGCCCGATCCGGTGACGCCGTCGAGCAACGTCGGGTGGAAGTCATGCGCGGCGACGTG
>JBKBTU010000186.1:0-5415 GCA_046290715.1 Sphingomonas sp.
GGCAGGCGTTCGGTGATGGTCCGCAGTGCGTCGTGGGGCACGATCGCCAAGCGGCATGGCGTCAGACTCATCACGTCATGGTCGAGATATTTGAGTGTGAAGCTATGCAGATCGGCAAAGTCGCCAGGGACATGCAATTCGGTGATCTGTCGCTGACCGTTGCGCAGATCCTTGTAGCGACACAGGATGCCATCGAGCAGCAGGGTGCTGTGGTCCTGGATCTCATAGGCGCGGACGATCATCGCGTCGGCGGAGTGCGTACGCACCTCCGCTACCGCCTCCCGGATCGCCAGCTCCTCTTCGTCCGTCAGGGGGCCGCGCGCGCGAAGCTTGGCGAAATGACGCTCTATCAAGATGCTCTCCCGGCTTGGACCGGTGCCACGGCAGGACGTCCGCGGCGCGAGCATCCATCACGCGGCACAGGCCGCGAGACAAAAAGGCTCATTCCCGCAAATGGTTGCGCGGAAACGTCAGTGGGATCCCCGGCGTGCCGACAGGATGTTGTCCAGCCGAGGCGGTACGCCTTCGATCCGTTCCAGATGCGGGTAGCGTAACGCTCCGGGCAGTTCGACAGACAGGGAACGCACCGCGTCGCCACGTCTCACGATCAACGCAAGGTTCTCGCCAACGGATGCGCCGACCAGCGATCGCAGCCCTTCCGCTGAAAAGTCTCGGCCGGCTACCGCGAGGATCGCGGAACCGGCGGTCAGCCCGGCGGCGAAAGCGGCCCCTCCCCAGAGAATATCGGTAACTCGCCCGTCGGTGCCGATGGTTGCGCCCAATGAATGCGTAAGGTCGATCATCCCGGACGCCTGCTCCTGCGCCGTCTGATAGACGCTGGGCCGATCGCGGTAGACGAGTCGGTAGCCGCCGCGATCGAGGCCGGCGAGCGGCGCATCGTCTCGGGTATCGCCAAGCATCTGCTCGAACCAGTCCCGCCAGCCAAAGGGTGCGATGGCCTCCAGGGCATCTATCACGTCGTCAAAGACATAGGGGCGCGTCGTCCAATCCCCGTCACGACCGCCGAAAAAGGCGCGGGCGAAATCATCCAGGGACCGCGTCTCCCCGCTATGCTCGCGCAGCCGCGTATCGACATCCAGCCACAGCAGCGCGCCCTCGGCGTAATAATCCTCGCTGCGCTGCCAGCTTGGCCAGGGAAGCGGGCTGCGAGCCGCGATGATAGGATCGCGCGTCGTGTCGAGCAGCGGACGCCAGCGGCTGCCCGGACGCACGTCATACCGCGCCGCGGAAAGCGCGAGGGCGCCGAGCGTCTCCTCTAGCGTCCACAGGCCCGATCGGGCGCAGAGTACGTTCGTCCAATATTGCGTCTGCCCCTCATACACCCACAACAGGTCGTTGCGGATCGGCTGGTCGAAGGACGCGCTGCAGGAATCAGCGCCGCGCCGGTGCTTACCGTTCCAGCTATGGACGAATTCGTGGGGAATCGTGTCACGCCGGACGAGGTTGCCGCCCCAGTTTGCGAAGTAGGTGGGATCGCTGACGGCTTCGAAGCAACGATGATGCTCGACACCGGCAGCTGTCAACGTGCCGCTGAGCGCCAGCAGCATGGTGAAATGATCGAACGGGCGCGAACCGAACAGCGTCTTCGCTTCGGCCACTACGGCGCGATGAGCCGCGATCTGTTCTGCGCTGGCCTCGAGAAGATGCGGTGCATCCGCCGCGACGGCGAGCGTGACCGCGTCGCCCAGGTCGATTTTTCGCATGTGCCGTGCCGCGAGCACTGGCGAATCCACCAGCACATCGAGAGTCAGGGATTCGAATGCGAGAACGCCCGCCTCGTCCGTGGCCAGGGTCAACGGACAGGCATGGCTCCAATCGTCAGGGATCGTCAGCCTGGGGCTGATCGTGATCTGGTCGGCCGCATGGCCCGCTGGGTAGAGCACGACGGAGTGCCATGGCAGGCAGAACATATCAGGCGAGCAGATCACTCGCCCCTGCGAAGGATCGGTCGGCGAAAGGAAGCAGAATTCCACCTCGATCGCGTCGGCGCCCGGCGGCACCTCGATCAGGAAGGCATGAACCGCGACCGGATGCCGCTTCCATGCGATCGCCGCGCCGCCGGCATGTATCCGCAAGCCCGCGAAGAGCTCGATCGGCGCGACTGGCGAATGGAAGCCCGGCAGCCATTTGGGGTATAGCAGCACCAAAGGTCCCGGTCGCGGCGTGGGGATACGCTGGCGGACATTGAAGATGCCGCGGTCGACGTCCGTCGCATCGACGTGAAGGTCCAACGTCCCACGATAGGGGCGTTCAACAGGCTCTTCGATCGCGAACCCTGTCGCGCCCATGTCCGCCGACACTATGCTGGCGTCAGCCATATCGCCGCCGCTCATGACATCGCCACGATCGCTTCGGTGCAATAGATACGCGCGACGATCATCCCGTTCGCGTTCAGCACGTCGACCCGGCCGCGGGGATCGAACTGCTCGGCTGTCCCCTCGCGGAAACAGGCGTACAGGCGCCGGTTGGCGTCCCCCATCGCCTGCCCCACGTCGCGCGCTTGCGAGGGGCGGACATCGACCGGCAGGCTTGCCCTATCGAAAAAGTGAAGCGAAAACTGGCTCATGCCGGAGTAACATCAAGCACTTGTTATCGTTGCGTTTTTTAAACCGCTTTATGACGATTGCGAGCAGCACCGGCTTTCGCTCCTCACTCCAGCCGCAACATGCCATCCGCGGCGGAATGCTGCGGGCCGAGATCGATCGCGTGCTTGACGATGCGGATCTACTGCTCCGCCTCCGCTTCGACAATGAGGGCCTCGTCGGCGAGCGCAGGCCTCCGGCGTCAGCTTGCAGGCTGTCGACCGGCTTCACGTCGGGCAATCGCGAACCCTCACACCCGGGTCGCAAGGGTAACACCCGTTCGGAATATTGCGAGGATTACGTTTCGAATCCTTCCCTTGGTGCAGACTGCCGTGTCTTCGTTCGATCAGAGGTCCGATGGTCGCGGCACGACGATCATCGAAGTCGCCGCCACCTCGATCCGCTCGAGCAAGCCGACGACGAGGTCGAGATCGTCGGTGGTCAGGCCGCTGTTGTCATCGGCTATCGCATCGCCGCCGCACGCCGTTCGAAAGGCGCGCAGATGATACAAGGCTTCGGTCAATCGCATGAGGTCGTGGCTCATCGCGGTCCTCCACGTTACGTCGGCGCACTCCTGCCATGTCGCCGCCGCCGCCACATTGCCCCACATTATTGACCGGTCGCCGATACCGCGGCCAATCCACCGGTGCGTCCCGAGACCGGCTTCGACGGCTTGCCGGCCGGACCGGCGCGCAACGATGGAATGGCACGGGACGAGGCGATGACGGATACGATGCGATGACCCGCCTGGTTGTCGGAACCTATGCAGCGCAAGGCGGCGCGGGCTTGGTCCCCATCGCCGACGATGACGGCCTTTGGAGCGTCGGCGACGCCATCGGGACTATCCGCAATGCTTCGTTCGCGGTGCCCTCTCCCCGCCACGGCTACCACTATCTCGTTGACGAGCAGGCGGGCAAGCTCGGCGTCTACGATGCGGCACACGATTGGGCACAGGTGGCCGAGGTGACGACGGGCGGTGAGGCGCCGTGTCACCTCGCGGTGTCGCCCGACGCGGAGCATCTCGCCGTCGCGCATTACGAAAGCGGGACGATCGCCCTTTTCGACCTCAACGATGCGGGTCTGCCCGTGACGCGCACGATCCTCGCCAACGTCGGGCACGGCCCCGATCCCGAACGGCAGCGCGGACCGCACGCCCATTGGGTCGGCTTCACGCCATCGGGTGCGCTGCTGTGTGCGGACCTGGGCGCCGACGCGGTCCTCGTTCGCGATGCCGTCGACCGGACCGACGCGCGCGTGCTGTATGCGGCGCCGGCAGGATCGGGGCCCCGCCATCTCGCCCGCCACCCGACGCTGCCTGTCCACTATCTCGTCAGCGAACTCGCCGCGACGCTGACGGTTCTGCGCACGCACGGCGACCGGCTGATCGCGGATCGGATCCTGCCGACCGGCGGCGAGGGCGGCGCAGCGGACAACCTGGGCGGCGCGATCGCGATCGCGGGCGATCGGCTCTACGCCAGCAACCGCGGCGACGATACGATCGCGACCTTCGCGCTCGACGACGAGGGGACGCCGCATGTGCTCGGCCATGTCGGAAGCGGCGGGCGCTCGCCGCGCTTTCTGCTGCCGCTCGACGATCGCCTCATCGTCGCCCATGAAGAGGGCGGCGGTGTCGGCATCCTGACGCTGGACCCCGACGGCTGTCCGCAGCCCGATCCCGTCCTGCTCGACGTACCGGGAGCGGCGTTCGTGATGATCGACCCGCGGCGATAGACGTCGGTTGCCGGTCGCCTCCACGAAAGTCACAGCGCCGCTGAACGACGCCCGCCGCGCTAGGCAGCCGGCATTTGCCCCGCAGCATCGGCCCGTTCCCCACGCGCGTGTCGCGCCGCGCTGTCCGACCCGATCAGGCCCATCGCCCGCGCTGCGGCGAGCGACAGCGCCATCGCAGCGCCGGCGAGCAGCAGGCTGGGCCGTACCCCCGTGGCTCGCGCCGCGCGGTCGAGCGCGACCTCCGCGCCGCCCGCGGCATCGACCAGCCGCGGCACCACCTTCGTGTCGAGGAACAGCTTCGGCGCGGACGGTCCGTCGCCTTTGCGGACCATATAGTCGCGATCAACAGCCATCGCAGAAATCTCCTTTATTCCTCGTACCTTGATCGAGGTAATCGACCCCTCGGACGGATACGGTGTCAACGTGGCGCCACCGCGAACGTTGCGCCCCCGCGACATCGCCGCGACCGGAGGTATCCGATGAAGCCCACCTTCAAACCCTATCGTCTTCCCTCCGGCGGCTGGGGATCGGCGCGATCGGTCGGCAACATCCTGCGGCGCGAGGGAGTCGTCGGCAGCGCCGGGATCGCCTTGTCGCGCCACAACAAGGTCGACGGGTATCAATGCAACAGCTGCGCCTGGGTGAAGCCCGCCACGCCGCTGCCGTTCGAATTCTGCGAGAACGGCGTGAAGGCGGTGGCGTGGGAGCTGACCGCGCATCGCTGTACCCCCGCCTTCTTCGCCGAGCACACGGTGACCGAGTTGCGCGGTTGGGACGATTACCACCTCGAACAGCCCGGCCGGCTCACCCATCCGCTGCGCTACGACGCGGCGACCGACAAATACGTCCCCGTCTCGTGGGGGCACGCGATCGAGGAGATCGCGCGCGAGCTGCGCGCCGTCGACGACAAGCGGAAGGGCACCGTCTTCTACAGTTCGGGGCGGCTCTCCAACGAGGCGAGCTACCTTTATCAGCTGTTCGCGCGGCTCTACGGCAACAACAACCTGCCCGACAGCTCGAACATGTGCCACGAGACCACCTCGGTCGCGCTGCCGGTCAGCATCGGCCAGGGCGTCGGCAC
>JBKBTU010000187.1:0-2628 GCA_046290715.1 Sphingomonas sp.
AAGTCGATGCGGACGAGGCCGGGCTTTTCACGGAAGTGGCTGGCATCGTCGTTGCCGAAGAAGGTCTGCCACCAGCGGCCCCGCACGTCGCGAAAGATGTTGCCGCCGCCGCAGCACGGCGCGCCCTCGTGCGGGTCGCGCCAGGGACCGGTGGGCGCATCGCTCATCCAGATGCGGAACGAATAGCGCCCCTCGTAGCGGTCGACGACGCCGAGGTAGAAGATGCCGTCACGCCGGAACATCGTCGCGCCCTCGTAGCCGAACGTGCGGCAACCGTCGGGACCGCAGGGCGCGCGATGATGGCGCGGATCATCGTCCCATTCGGTCGCGGTCATTCGCTGCCAGTCCCCGGCGAGGCCCGACAGGTCGTCCTTCATCTGCACGATCTCGTCGGCCGAGCCATAGGTCAGCCACACCGCCTTGCCGTCGTCGAACAATGTCGCATCGATGCTGCGGCGGATCGGCGCGGTCGGCGAGAAGGCGTGGACATAGGGCCCCTCCGCCCGCCCGGTCGCACTCTTCAGCACGGCAAGGCCGGCGCGGCTGATCGAGTGGCAGATGTAGTAATTGCCGCGGATGAAATGGATCTCGGGCGCCCAGAGCGCGCGGAACGGCACGCCGGCGCGCATCCGCCACGCCTTTTCCCACACGCCGTCGCGCTCGATCGACCAGACCAGCCCGCGATACTCCCAGCGGTCGAGGTCCTTCGACCGCCACAGCTCGACGCCGTCGTTGACCGCCCAGATGTTGTCGCCGGTCGAGCCGGTCATGTAGTAATAGCCGTCCCCGCCCGGACAGACGATCGTGTCGCGGATATGGACGTCGTGGAGCGGCCTGATCCGCGGCAAGAGACCCGCCTTTACCGCGGTGCCGGCATCGGCATGGTTCCACGGCGCGACCGGATAAGGCGGCGTGTCCGGTCCCTTGTAGCGCACGTCGGGCATGCCGCTGGTCCAGCCGCCGCTCGCGCTCGCCGCCGTCGCGCGGCGGCCGGGACCGCTCACCCCGCTGAACCGCCAATAGCCCTTGGGCGGCGGCGGCACGACGCGCCCGCTGTCGTCGGCATCGCCCGAACGCTTGGTGCCGGGCAGCGGCGCCGGGCCATAGCCCGACTGCCCCGCCGGCCGACCGAGCGCACTGCCGGCGCAGGCAACGCCGCCGATCAGCACGTCGCGTCGTCTCATGGCCGTGCCTTTCGTGTGGAGGCGACCCTGCGAGCCTTCGCCGACGCGCGGAGCCCCGACATCAGAAGCTGAAGCGCGCGCCGAGGCGGTAGACGCGCCCCGAGCTGCCGTATTGCGACACCGCCTCCTGCCCGGCATAGGCATAGCGGTTGCTCGTCTGGTTGGTCAGGTTGAGCCCCTCCGCCGAGATCGACAGCCCCTTCATCAGGTTGATGTTGATCGAGGCATCGACGTTGGTCGTCGCCCGGCTGTAACCGAAATCGTTGATGAGCGGGCTGTCGCAGCCGACGCTCTCCACGGTACCGCCGCCGACGGTGGTGAGCCCCGGACTACACGACCCCGCCGCGAGCGGATAGGTCGTGCTGTAGCCGGCCCGCTGCGCGACCGAGACGCGGGCGCGGAACGCCTTGGTCTCGTAGAAGAGAGTCGCGTTGATCGCGTCCGGCGACACGCCGAGGAACGGCCCCGTGCCCAGCACCTGCGGCCGCGTCACCACGCCGCCCGCGCTCACCGCGCCGGGATCGAGGATGTAGCTCAGCTGCGACTTGATGTGCGTGTAGTTGAACAGCACGCCGAGATTGCGGAACGTCCATGGCAGGAAGGTGAGGTTCTGCTGGAAGTTGACCTCGATCCCCTTGATGAAGCCGCCGGGCGCATCGCGATACTGGCGCGCGATGAACGGGTTATTGGCGTCGAGATAGGCGAGCTGGTTCGCGTTGGTATATTGCGCACGGATCGCCGCGCGGGTCGCATCGTCGACGAACTGCGACAGGGGCGCGGCGAACAGCACGGTCTGCGGGAAGTTCTCGACGTCCTTCCGGAACACGGCGACCGAGAACAGGCTGCTGCGGGTGAAATACCATTCGGCGCTGAGATCGATGTTGCTCGACCGGAACGGCGCGAGCTTCGGGTTGCCGATCGTGAAGGACGCGCCCTGGTTGTCGCCGTTGCTGGGGATCGAGATCGAGGTGATCGTCGGCGACAAATTGCCGAGCAGCGGCCGCGCCATCACCTTCGACGCGCCGAGGCGCAGGATCAGGTTGCGGACGATCTCGAAATTGAGGTTCAGCGAGGGCAGCCAGTCGGTGTAGCTGTTGCGCCCGACGATCGGCCGCCCCGCCTGCGAGGTGCCGTTCGAGGTCACGTCGGTGAACGCGACGCGCGTCCCGGCATTGCCGCGCAGCGAGCGGCCGAGAATCTCCGTATTGAAGTCGAACTGGAGGTAGAGGCCCTTGTCGTACTCGTCGACGCCATAGGTCGCCGAGCCGCCGTTGCGCTTGGTGGTGAGGCGCCAGTCGCCGTATTTGTTGATGCAGTCGCACTGGAAGCCGAGCAGGTCGTTGAACTTGGCGAGATCGGGGACGAGGAAGCTCGACACGGTCCCCGCCGGCGTCTGCAGGCCCTGGCCGAACGGCACGACCTTGCTGTTCGCCGCGGTGGTCGA
>JBKBTU010000187.1:2725-5395 GCA_046290715.1 Sphingomonas sp.
AATCCCTTGACCGTCGTCCAGTTCGCCGGGTTGGCGACGTCGAACCCGAAGTCGAGCAGCGGCATGCTGCCGTGCGCACGATCGTCGAAGACGAAGTTCTGCGGCGAATCCATACGGTTGAATTCGACCAGCAGGCCGGTCGAATAATTCACCGACTTCGACCGGCCGTAGATGGCGGTCATCTTGAAATTGTCGGTAAATTCCTGGTCGAGGCGGAACGTCCCCTGCCAGAATTTGGTCGTGTATTCGGAATAGTCGACCGCCGAGCGCATGTCGACGTTGCGCAGCACCAGATAGTCGGCGAGCCCGTTGGTGACGTTGGCGTCGAGGACATCGACGCTCGGCCGGCCGATCAGCTGCCCGCGATAGGCGAGGCCGTTGCTCGACGGAATGTACCCCACGGAGTTGGGGTTGTTGTAATAATCATAGGGGTCGAGATTGTAGGGATTGGTCGAGAAGATGTTGGCGTTGCCGGGACTGGTCGCGCCCGGCACCACCGCCGCCGTCCCCAGTACCGAGGGAACCAGCTGGCCCTGCGCGTTGAGCGCGGTGCCGAACGCGGGCGTCGTGCCGTACATCGACTGGCCGCAATCCTGCGACACCGCGATGGCGCTGCCCGCGGCGGGCGTGCACAGCCCCGGATAGGCGGCGCGCGCCGCGGTTGGGGTCAGGCGGCCCGCGGCGGTATTGTAGGCGGCGTTGGTGTTGTTGCGGTTGAGGCCGACCGGCGAGAGCTGATCGTTCTCGCTGGTATTGTGGAAGCGCGAATAGAGGCCGTCGATCGAGATGCGCGTCTTGTCGGTCACGTCCCATTGATAGGCGCCGGTGAGGCCCAGGCGCTGATTGCGGACGACCTGGTGCGTCAGCGAGGGGAGCGCCGGGATGCGCACGGTCGAATCGTCGAACCGGCCGGCGGTGTTGTACGGCGCGCCCGGATACAGCTTGGCATAGGCGGCAGGATCCGACCCGGTCTGGAAGGCCGTCGCGTCCGGGTTGGCATAGTTGATCGCACCGACCGGCGCCGAGAAGCCGGCGCGCTGCGGCGTGCCTTCGCCGACGAACTGGCTGCTGCGGTAGAGATAGTCGGAGGCGCCGACGCCGCGGCTGTACTGGTCGATGATATTGTCGGTCTTGTTGTACGCGCCCGAGAACAACAGACCCATGCGCTTGTCCGCGCCGAAGCGGAACGAGGCGAGGCCGGCGAGGCGCGGGTTCGCCTTCTTGCTGTTCTCGTTGTAGCTCGCCGTCGCCGACCCGCCGATGCGCGTCCCCTTGAAGTCGAACGGCTTGCCCGTCTCGAGATCGATGGTCGCGCCGAGCGAGCCCTCGTCGGTTTCGGCGGACGGCGTCTTCTGCACCTTCAGCGCGCTGAACAGTTCGGAGGCGAAGGTCGAATAGTCGAAGCTGCGGCTGCGGTTGGGGCTGGTCCCCGAATCGTTCGAGCCCGCGGTCGACAGCGCCTCGATCCCGTTGAGGCGCGTGCGGTTGAAGTCGCCGCCGAGGCCGCGGACCGTGATGCCGCGCCCTTCGCCATTGTCGCGATCGATCGACACGCCGGGCAGGCGCTGCAGCGATTCGGCGAGGTTGGCGTCGGGAAAGTCGGCGATGTCCTGCGCGTTGATCGCGTCGATCTGCACGTCCGCATAGCGCTTCTGGTTGAGCGAATTCTGGATCGATCCGCGGAATCCGGTGACGACGATGTCCATCGCCGGATCGAAATTGTCGGCGTTCGCGCCCTTCTGCTCTTCGGCGGTGGAACGGGTCTGCGTCGTTTCGGCACCGGTATCGTTGGCGCTCGAGGGGCCGTCGGCGGCGGGCGTCAGCGTCGGATTGCCGCTGGTGTCGACCGCCGGGTCCGATCCTTGCGCCACGGGCGCGGCCTGCTGGTTGGGAGCGGACTGCGTCGGAAGCGGGGGCGCTGCGGCCTGCGCCCCGGCCTCACCGGCGAAGAGGCTGGCGAGCGCCAGTGCGCCCAAGGACGCCCCCAGTCTGATCGGCGTCACCGTGGAATGGGTCATCGTCTTCTCCCTGGATATGGCCGGTGACCTCATGGGACCCGACCTTGTAGAATGAGGTTCGGCACGACCGGGGCGCCGGAGCCGGTGCGGCCCAACCAGAGCGCGCGCGCCTGCCAAAAAGCGGTGGAAATTGCTGCTACCGGTGTCACCGAAGCAGAGGGCAGCATCGTCGCGTGCGCGCCAGATGCCGTGGTGGCCATCACGGAGTGGGCGCGAGCCAGGCGCGCGGCGGCAGTCGCGACAGGGCGCGACGCGCCAAGCGACTGTATTGCGGCCGATCTGCGCGACATGCCCCCTCCTGCGCCAACGGCCCTTCGGGCTCTGATGGTAGCGCTAGAGCTAATCGATTCGTGCCATCCCGCAAGCATTTATTGCCACCGGTGTCACTTACCGGCAGGATGGCGAACAAAGACAAGGATCGGAGAGGATCGTTGCAATGAGAACCTTGATGCTGGCGGGCCTGGCGACGGTGGCCGCGACCCCGGCGCTCGCCGCGGTGATCGGGCATATGACGCCGCCGCCGTCGCTCACGGCGGAGCGGCTGGAAGCTTTACCTCCAGCGGCGCGCGCCACCTGGAGCGAGTACCTCGCCCGCTCGGCCGCGGCGATGGCGCGCGACAAGGCGGCGCTTGCGGCCGAGCGGCAGGGGCTC
>JBKBTU010000188.1:0-5361 GCA_046290715.1 Sphingomonas sp.
GCGTAGCTGACGCGACAGGCCCTCGATGACGCGTCCGTAGCGGGTCGACAGCAGCGTCGCGAGCGTGTCGCTTTCGACGAACGCGCGGGAGACGACGCGCAGCTTAGCCTTCTTGTCATCTTCTGCCGGTTTGATCGCCACACGAATTTGTGCCGCAGAATCGCTGCTCATCGCGAGTTCGATCGTCTCGGTTACGAGGAAGGCCACTGCGACCGCGACGTCCTGGTTGACGAGATAAGGATCGATATCGAGCGCGATCGAGAGGCTGGTCGCACCCTCCGGCGCGGTGGCGCGGATGTTGGAGGCCAGTTCGCCGATCACTGATCGCAGGTTGAGGCCGCGATTGTCCTCCATTTCGGCGAAGTGATTGCGATGCACCACCGCGAGGGCATCGACGCGACGCTGGATCGATGCATAAGCGGCGCTGGCATCCGCACTCGCCGCGCCACGGGCGTGGAAATTGATCAGGCTGGAGATGACCTGGAGGTTGTTCTTGACCCGATGATGCACCTCGCGGGTGAGCTTCGTCTGGCGGACCACCGCCTCCGCCAGACCTGCTTCGTGCAGGGCGACGGTCCGACTGATCGCGCGAAACGTGTCGCCCAGTTCGCGAATTTCCTGCGCGGGCAGGGGGCCGAGCTTACCCGGATCGATCACCTCACCGGGCGTGTAGGCGGCGACGCTGGCCCGCAGCAGGCGCAACGGACGGATGAGCAGCCGGTCGACGATGAACCACGACAGGCCTGCCGCGGCCGCCCACATCAGCAACGGCAGCAGCAGGGCGACGAGAAAGGACGAGGTGATTGGCGCGCTGCGGATGCTGGTACGCAGCGCGAGGCCGCCCAAGCCCAGGTCGGTCTCGACCGTCTCGACGCGATCGAGGGGGCCGAGATCGGGGATCGTCGCCAGCTCGAGGGTCTCGCCGTCGTGGACGAGCGCGCTGGCAAGGGGGATCGCGCGGCTCGATGGGGCGGCAAGGCGGGCCAGGAAGCCTTGCGGGAAGAAGACGCGGGCACTCGGGCCGCGGCGGGGGCCGGCGATCGACAGAATAAGGCCGCGCCCGGGCACGACCGCCGCGCCGATCGCGGTTCCGCTGTTGAGCGACACCGGCGAGTCGAACGCCTCACCGCAAAGCAGACGCCCGTTGCGATCGATGATGGAGAAGCGGGTGCCGGTCGTCGCCTGCTGCGCGAAGACGCCCTGCGCGCGTGCGCAACTCGGCGCGTCGCCGGCGTCGATCTGCAGCGCGTTCACCGCGACGCGCAATGCCGTCATGTCGCCGATCAGTTCGATGGCGATACTGCGAGCGCTCTCGTTGGCGGCAATGCGCAACCGCGCGCGCGCCTCCGCATCGGCCGTTCGCCCGGTTTGCAGCGTCGCACCGATCGCGATCAGCGCGAGAAGAAGGAGCGCGATGCTGAGCGTGATGAACAGCTTTGCCCCGGTCGGCAAACGCGAGAGCATCGATCCCGGCACCATGGCTACGCGCCGGGCGGGGGATTCGGCATCGGGAATGGAGGCCATGCCCCCTGCTAGGCGAGCTTGTTCAGGAGGTCGAGCATTTCATCCGGCACGCTTTCGTCCACCGTACGCTGATAAGCAGAGCGCAGCGCCGCGCCCATGTCGCGATCCTTGCTCTGAACCTTGGCAGGAGACTTTCTGGAAGACGTTTTCCGGTCCTTGTCGCTGGGCAATTCCAACAGTCCCCCTGGTGGCCCGGCACGATCCCAGGCATTCGAACGCAACGCGCACGGGGCCGCAGTCGAACAACGGTCGACCCGTGCAATCGGCGATGAAACCAAAACGACGTTCGTTGGTTCCATCCCGGCGCGAAAATTCCGCAGGTCCGTGGGGGCGGCTGGGTTCTTCGACAAACACCGTTGTAAAGCGGCGGCCGCCTGCTCAGATCAGGCGTCCGCTCAGTATCTCAGGGAGTGATCACCACCCATGTCGCTTGGACAGCAACTCGCACCGCATCTCCCCTTCCTGCGGCGCTACGGCCGGGCCCTGACCGGCAGCCAGCACCAGGGCGATAAGTACGTCCGTGCCACGCTGGAAGCGATCGTCGCTGCGCCGGACCAGTTTCCTCGTGACGTCGATCCGCGCCTCGGCCTCTATCGCATGTTCCAGGGTATCTGGGCGTCGGCGAACGCGGACGGCGAGGAGCGGACGTCGCAGAGCGACGCCGAGGGCACCGAGGCGGTAGCGCGGGCGCGCCTCGCGCGGATGACCCCCCTGTCGCGGCAGGCGCTGCTGCTGACGGCGATGGAAGGCTTCTCGCCCGAGGACGCGGCGTATCTGATCGAGGTCGATACCAGCGAAGTCGAAAGCCTGGTCGCCGAGGCGCTGGCCGAGATCGAGAAGCAGACGCGTGCGCGCGTGTTGATCATCGAGGACGAGCCGATCATCGCGATGGACATCGAAACCATCGTCCGCGACCTCGGCCATGAAGTGACCGGCGTCGCCGTGACGCGGGACGAGGCGGTCGCTCTGGCGATGGAGGACCGGCCCGGTCTGGTGCTCGCCGATATCCAGCTGGCCGACGACAGCTCTGGCATCGATGCCGTGAAGGACATCCTCGCCGAGTTCGAGGTGCCGGTGATCTTCATCACGGCGTTCCCGGAGCGCTTGCTGACCGGTGAGCGGCCGGAGCCGACGTTCCTCATCACCAAGCCGTTCCAGCGTTCCACCGTGAAGGCGGCGATCAGCCAGGCGCTGTTCTTCGACGAAGCGACCGTCCCGGTCGCCCTGGCCTGATAGGCCAGCAACAGAACGCGAAAGTTACGGACCCAAAACGGACTTCGGGGGTTTTCACGATCATGGCTGATCCCAACGAAACAGTGCATGTGACCACCACCGAAGCCCGTGCGGGCGCGACGCCGGGCGTGACACGGTACGTGCTCGGCATTTCGCTGGTGCTCGTCATCGCGATCTTCGCCTTCCTCATCCTGCGATAAGTGCGGGCCGCGCCTCACTGGTATTCGCCGGGACAACCGCTTATCTTCATTGTGGCGGCAATGATGTCCCCGGCTTCGAACGGAATTGCATGACCCAGCCCGCTACCCGCGTCGATGATTACGAAGACGATGCCGTTGCACCCGAGCCGGTGGAACACGTCGCGCTGTCCGATCCGGAATTCAAGAAACAGCTCGCGCAGGTCATTCCGCACCTGCGTGCGTTCGGGCGTTCGTTGTCGGGCAGCCGCGATCTTGCCGACGACCTCGTGCAGGAGACCCTGCTGAAGGCCTGGGCGGCACGTCAGCGGTTTCAGGCGGGCACGAACATGCGCGCGTGGACGTTCATCATCCTCCGCAACCTGTATCTCTCGCAGATGCGCCGCGCGCGCTTCAAGGGCGAGTGGGACGATCTTGTCGCCGATCGCATCCTTGCGGCCCCGGCCAGCCAGGACCGTCACGTCGAATTGGGCGACATGCAGCGGGCGCTGCTCCACCTGCCGCAGCCGCAGCGCGAAGCGTTGATCCTGGTCGGCGCGGGCGGTTTCGCCTATGAGGAGGCGGCTGAAATCTGCCAGGTCGCCGTCGGTACGATCAAGAGCCGCGTGGCGCGCGGCCGTGTCGCACTCGAGACCATCCTGAGCGAGGGGTCGCTGCCGTCGCGGCGGGAGCACGAGACGGACGTCAACAAGACGGCGCTCGATACGATCATGGGCGAAGTCGACGAACTTAGCCGCGGTCGCTGAGCAGGTCGCGTGCTCTAGTGCGCGACCCCGTCGAGCCTGCGCAGCAATCGCACGAAGTCAGCGGGTGGTGGCGTGTCCGCGAAGACGCCGCGCAGGGCCTTGCCGAGGGCGTCCGTAGCCCGCGGCGCACGCACGACATAGCCTCTGAGACTATTCATACCGGTCGGGGCTGCTTCGACGTTCATGCCACTCTAACGACCAGTTTCCGGAAATGTTGCGCTCTTCCAATGGGAGGATTCCGTGCGGCGTGACGTGACCGACGCGCTGGAGCGGGCTCGCGCCAACGCCCCGTTTCTTGCGCTGCTTCTGGATCGCGAACCCGAACTCGCTGCCCGCCTGGCGGAGGGCGCCTTCGATCCCGCCTTTTCCTCTGCAACGGCGGACATGCCGGTGGCGCGCCAACTGCGACTCGATCGTCGCGCGCTGGCACTGACGGTGGCGATCGGCGACCTGGCGGGGGTGATGGACCTCACCGCTGTCACGCAGGCGCTCAGTGATTTCGCCGACCGCGCGCTCGACCGTGCGATCCGCGCCGCGATCGAGGAGCGGACACCAGGCGCCGAGCCGAAAGGCTTCGTCGCACTCGCGCTCGGCAAGCTGGGCAGCCGGGAGCTCAACTATTCTTCGGACGTCGATCCGATCCTGTTGTTCGATCCGCGCACCCTGCCGCATCGACCGCGTGAGGAACCCGAAGAGGCGGCCGTTCGGATCGGCAAGCGCGTCGTCGAGTTGCTGCAGGCCCGCGACGGCGATGGCTATGTGCTGCGCGTCGACCTGCGTTTGCGCCCCTCGCCCGAGGTCACGCCGATCGTCCTGCCGGTCGAGGGGGCGATCGCCTATTACGAGAGCCAAGCACTGACGTGGGAGCGCGCGGCCTTCATCCGCGCACGGGCCGCGGCGGGCGATCTGGCGCTCGGTCGCTATTTCCTCGATGCGATCCGCCCCTTCGTCTGGCGGCGCGGCCTCGATTTCGGGGCGATCGGCGAAATCCGCGATCTGTCGCGCCGCATCCGCGACCATTACGCGAGCGGTCAGGGGATGGGGCCCGGCTACGACCTCAAGCGCGGCCGCGGCGGTATCCGGGAGGCGGAGTTCTACGCGCAGATCCACCAGCTGATCCATGGCGGGCGCGACCCCGCATTGCGGGCGCCGGCGACGCGCGACGCACTGGCCCGGCTGGCCGAGGCGGGCTGGATCGAGCCGGAACAGGCGGCGGCACTGACGCGATCCTATACGTTGCTGCGCACGATCGAGCATCGCGTGCAGATGATCGACGATCGTCAGACGCATACTTTGCCGCAGGGCGAAGCGCTCGACCGCGTGGCGCGATTGCATGGCCTGGGCGATGGTCGCGATCTGCTGGCGTTGCTGCGCGAGCCGGTCGAGACGGCGGGTCGCATCTATGATGCATTGGACGATGGGCGGCAGGCGGGCTTCCCGCATGACGTTGCCGCATTGGCTAGCCAATTGGCTCAGGACGGCTTCGGAGACGGCGAGGCGGCGGCGGCGCGCGTCGCGAACTGGCGGAGCGGTCGCTATCCGGCGCTGCGCAGTGCGGCGGCGCGTGATGCGTTGGAGGCGGTGCTGCCGGTACTGATGCCGGCGCTCGCCGGTGCGCCCGATCCGGCGGCGGCGCTGCTTCGGCTCGACATCCTGCTCGA
>JBKBTU010000018.1:0-5410 GCA_046290715.1 Sphingomonas sp.
ACGATCGAGCTCTGCGCGATCGTTGCCGACGCTGGCGATGAGCTCGCGCGCCTGTTGCTGGCTCAGCCCGTGCTTCGCGGCGAAATACTCGACCTCATAGGGCTCCTCGCCCGACACCCGGCTACGATCCTGTTGACCTTGCTTGCTTTTGTCATCGGACATGCTGACCTCCTGCGTCTGTGCCGTGAACGTGCGGAGCGGTGGATCGCTCCCCCAAGGGCCGCAATGTCCCCGGCGCGACCGGCGACGTGCTGGCCTTCGCCGCGTAACCGTGGGATGGGGCGTCATGTCTGCATCCTCATCGGCCCGGCGCGGCACGCGCCGCTGGACGCCCGCGCGGTATCGCGCGCTGCTTCGCGCACAGGGGCCGCGATCGGTCCGCTTCCGCACCCGCCTCGCGATCCTGGTGGGTGCGGTCGCGATCGGGCTGGCCGCCACCGTCTTCGCCGCCGCCGCGGACGCCGCCGCCGATCTGTTCGGCGGCTATGTCGCCCGCTTCCCCTGGGCGCCGCTGGCGACGACACCGTTGCTCTTCGCGGCGCTGGTCTGGGTGACGCGGCGTTATGTGCCGCTGGCGCGCGGTTCCGGCATCCCGCAGGTGATCGCGGCGCAGGCCGATCCCGACCGCGCGACCCGCTCGCTCGTGTCGATCCCGACGGTGATCGGCAAGGCGCTGCTGACGCTCGCTGCGGTGCTCGGCGGCGCATCGGTGGGCCGCGAAGGGCCGACGGTGCAGATCGCCGCGGCGGTGATGGGCCTCAGCCACCGTCTGCTGCGCGTGCCGCTGCGCGGCGCGGTGCTGATCGCGGGCGGCGCGGCCGGCGTCGCCGCCGCCTTCAACACACCGCTCGCCGGCCTGCTGTTCGCGATCGAGGAACTCGCCTCAGCCTACGAGCAGCGCGTGACCTTGCTCGTCATCGCGGCGATCGTCATCGCCGGCATGGTCGCTCAGTCGGTGCAGGGCGATTACGTCTATTTCGGCGTGATCGGCGCGCATATGCCGCTTGCCACCGCGCTGGTGGCGGTGCCGTTGGCGGGGCTGGTCGGCGGCGTCGCAGGCGGAGCGTTCGCACGGCTGATGCTCGCCCTCGCCACCGGCACCAATCGCGTGACGACGTGGAGCAAGCGCCGGCCGGTGACCTTCGCCGCCGCCTGCGGCCTCGTCGTCGGTGCGCTCGGGATCGCGACCGGCATGACCTGGGGTACCGGCTATGGCGCCGCGCGCGCGATGATCGTCGGCGTCGATGCACCCTTGTGGTTCGGTCCCGCCAAGTTCGCGACGACGCTCGCCACCGCGGTCGCCGGGCTGCCGGGCGGCATCTTCGCGCCCTCGCTCGCGGTCGGCGCCGGCATCGGCAACCTGCTGCGCCCGCTGTTTCCGGGATCGCCCGCCTCGGCGATCGTCATCCTCGGCATGGTCGGCTATTTCGCCGGCGTCGTCCGCGCGCCGCTGACCGCGGTCATCATCCTGTCGGAGACGACGGCGAGCCGCGGGCTGATGCTGCCGATGTTCGCCACCGCCTTCCTCGCCGACGGCGCGAGCCAGCTCGTCTGCCGCGAGAAGCTGTATCACGGTCTCTCGCGCACCTTCGCGATGCGCACGACGCCCGAATAGCAAAGCTCCGTCGCCCGGCCGGTCGAATCCGGCGCCACGCCGATGGACCAACCTGCATCAACGATGGCGATCAGCACCGTGATCGCCTAGAATCAATCGGTAGCGCCCGTCGAGGCGACCCGCAGGTGGAGGCAAGGATGGCGTTAATCATCAACGGAACCGCGGTCGCGCCTCCCGGGGACGCGCGCGTGTCGCTGCTCGATCACCTGCGCGAGACGCTGCATCTCACCGGCACCAAGAAGGGCTGCAACCAGGGTGCGTGCGGCGCCTGCACCGTGCTGGTCGACGGCGAACGCATCCTGTCGTGCCTCGCGCTCGCGGTGCAATATGACGGCCGGCAGATCACCACGATCGAAGGGCTCGCCGGGGCGGACGGCCTCCACCCGTTGCAGGCGGCGTTCATCGAGCACGACGGCTTCCAGTGCGGCTATTGCACGCCGGGCCAGATCTGTTCGGCCCTGGGCATGGCGGCGGAGGCGGCGCGCGGCGTGCCCAGCCACGTCAGCGCCGACCTCGCGGCGGAGGTCGTGCTGACCCGCGAAGAGGTGCAGGAGCGGATGAGCGGCAATCTCTGCCGGTGCGGCGCGCATAACGGCATCATCGACGCGATCCGCGAGACGGTGGCGGCCGGGGAGATGGCGGCATGACCCCCTTCAGCTACGCCCGCGCCGGCACGCGCGACGAGGCGCTGTCCCTGGGGCGGGAGCCGACAACCGCGTATCTCGGCGGCGGCACCAACCTCGTCGACCTGATGCGCGAGACGGTGGTCCGGCCGGAGCGATTGGTGGACGTGACCGGCTTGTCCGCCGCGATCGAGGATACCGACACGGGCGGACTGCTGATCGGCGCCGCGGTGCGCAACACCGCGCTCGCCGAGCATCACGCCGTACGCACCCGCTATCCGCTGCTCGCACGGGCGATCCTGGCGGGTGCGTCGGCGCAGATCCGCAACATGGCGACGGTCGGCGGCAACGTGCTCCAGCGCACGCGCTGCACCTATTTCTACGATACGGAGGGATCGCGCTGCAACAAGCGCGCGCCCGGATCGGGATGCGATGCGCGCGACGGGTTCAACCGCATCCACGCCGTGCTCGGCGGCTCCGAAGCCTGTGTCGCGACGCATCCTTCCGACATGTGCGTCGCGCTGGCGGCGCTCGATGCGCGCGTCCATGTCGAGGGCGCGGACGGGGTCCGTACCCTGCCCTTCGGCGACCTCCACCGCCTGCCGGGCGACAGCCCTGAGGTCGAGACGGTGCTGGCACCGGGAGACCTCATCACCGCGATCGAACTGCCGGCGCTGCCGGACGGCACCGTCTCGACCTATCGCAAGGTGCGCGACCGGGCGAGCTATGCCTTCGCTCTGGTCTCGGTCGCAGCCGCGCTCGAGATGGACGGCGACCGCGTCGCGGACGTCCGCATCGCCTTCGGCGGCGTCGCGCCCAAGCCGTGGCGTGCGTCGGTCGCGGAAGCGGCGTTGCGCGGCCGACCGCTTACCGAACAAGCGGTGCGCGATGCCGCGGCGCAGGAGTTCGCCGACGCCCGGCCTCTGCGCGACAATGGCTTCAAACCCGCGCTCGCCGGCCGCACGCTCGCCGCCGTCCTGAGCGACCTCGCCAAGGGAGCAGCGGCATGAGCATCGTCGACACCGCCAAGCAGGCCGCGCAGGGTCTGGTGCAAGGCGCCATGGAAAAGCTCGTCCCGCTCGCGCCGGACAGCTGGATTCCCGGCGGCGTTCCCGATCCGCTGATCGCGCGCAAGCATGGGCTGATCGGCAAGCCCGTGTCGCGCCTCGACGGTGCGCTCAAGGTGACCGGTGCCGCGCCGTTCGCCGCCGAGTTCCGCTTCGACGACATGGTCTATGCCGCCTTGGTCTACGCGACCGTGCCGCGCGGCCGCATCACCGCGATCGATCGCACCGCAGCGGAGGCGGCACCCGGCGTCGTGCTGGTGATGACGCACGAGAATGCGCCGCGGATGGAGAAGCCCGCCGTGTTCGGCAGCTCGCCGACCGCGGTCGGCCCCGCCGACCTGTCGATCTTCCAGGACGACCGCATCCACTGGAACGGCCAGCCGGTCGCCTGCGTCCTCGCGGAAACGCAGGAGCAGGCCGATCACGCCGCCTCGCTGCTCGCCGTCACCTATGCGGCCGAACCCGCCACAACGACGCTGGAAGGGGCGAAGGCGAACGGCATCGAGCAGGGCCTGTTCATGGGCCAACCGCTGCTCAACGACGTCGGCGATGCCGAGGCGGCGCTGGCGAGCGCGGCGCATGCGGTCGACCAGGTCTATCGCACGCCGCGCCACAACCACAATCCGATCGAGCCGCACGCCGCGACCCTCGCCTGGCAGGGCGACGAGCTGGTCATCCACGACGCGAGCCAGATGGTCACGCAGCAGGCGCAGACGATCGGCGACGTCTTCGGGCTCGAGAGCGGCAAGACGCGGCTCACCTCGCCCTATGTCGGTGGCGGATTCGGCAGCAAGGGGTTGTGGGATCACCAGATCATCGGCGCCGCCGCCGCCCGGCTGGCGGGGCGCCCGGTGCGCATCGCTTTGTCGCGCGAGGGCGTCTACCGCACCGTCGGCGGCCGCACGCTGACCGAACAGCGCGTGGCGATCGGCGCGGATGACGACGGCCGTTTCCAGGCGCTGATCCATTCCGGCCTGTCGGTAATGACGCCGCACAACAACATGCCCGAACCCTTCATCATGGGGACGCGGGCGGGCTATGCGTCGCCGAACATCCACCTCAAGGTGGAGATCGCGCGCATGAACATGCTCGCCAACACCTTCATGCGCGCGCCCGGAGAGGCGGTGGGTACCTTCGCGCTCGAATCCGCGATCGACGAGCTCGCGGGTCAGATGGGCATCGATCCGGTCGAACTGCGCCTGCTGAACGAGCCGGACAAGGACCCGACCTCCGGCCTTCCCTTCTCGTCGCGCCATATCGCCGAGGCGTGGCGGCAGGGCGCGGAGCGTTTCGGCTGGGCCGACCGGCCGGGTACGCCGGGGTCGCGCCGCGAGGGCGAATGGTATGTCGGCATGGGATGCGCGACCGGCACCTATCCCTATTACCGCATGCCGGGTGCCGAAGCCCGCATCACCCTGACCCGCGATGGCGACGCGGTGCGCGCGCATGTCGAGGTGGCGGCGGCAGAGATGGGGATGGGCACCTCCACCACCACCGCGATGGTCGCGGCCGAACGGCTCGGACTGCCGCTCGACCATGTCGAGGTCAGCTACGGCGATTCGGCGATCCCGGGCGCGATCATGGCGGGCGGGTCGCAGCAGACCGCCGCGATCGGCGCCGCGGTGATCGCCGCGCACAATGCGCTGGTCGCCGAACTGCTGACGCTCGCCGGCAACGACTCTCCCCTCGCCGGCCTCTCCCCCGACGATGTCGGCAGCGAGGCGGGCGGCCTCGCCAGGCGCGACGCGCCGACGCAGCGGGAAAGCTACGCCTCGATCCTGACGCGCGCGCAGCGCGACAGCGTGACGGTGACGAAGGCGGGGTCGCAGCCGCTCGAACTGATGCACTGGTCGATGCATTCGCACAGCGCGCTGTTCTGCGAGGTGCGGGTCAACGCCGTCACCGGCGAGACCCGCGTCAGCCGCTTCCTCGGCGCGTTCGATTGCGGGCGCATCCTCAATCCCAAGACGGCGACCAGCCAGTTCCGCGGCGGCATCATCATGGGCCTCGGCATGGCGCTGATGGAGGAGACGCAGTTCGACGAGCGCAACGGCCGGATCATGAACCCCAGCCTCGCCGAATATCACGTGCCCGTGCACATGGAC
>JBKBTU010000018.1:5717-20244 GCA_046290715.1 Sphingomonas sp.
CCAATCCCCCCGTGCGGTACACGCCCGACGTCGAGGAGATCAAAGCCGAAGAGCGCGAGACCATCGAGGGCCTGAACGCGGCCTTCGACACCATCCTCGAGCGGACGGCGGAGGACTATGGCCATGCGGTTCGCTCGGTCCATGCCAAGGCGCACGGCGTGCTCGAAGGCGAGCTGACCGTCGATACCGGCCTGCCGCCCGAACTGGCGCAGGGCGTGTTCGCAGCGCCGGGCGCGCACAAGGTGCTGATGCGGCTGTCGACCAATGCCGGCGACATCCTGCCCGACGCGATCAGCCTGCCGCGCGGGCTGGCGATCAAGGTCTATGACGTCGCGGGCGAACGGCTGCCCGGCGCCGACGGCACCGCTCAGGATTTCGTCCTCAACAACGGCACGGTCTTCGTCGCCAAGGACGCCAAGACCTTCCTCGGCAACGTCAAGATGCTCGCCAAGACGACCGACCGTATCGAGGGGACCAAGAAGGTCATCTCGGCGGCGCTACGCGGCGTGCACAACGCTCTGGAGGCGGTCGGTGCGGCGAGCCCGACGGTCGACACGATGGGCGGTGCGCCGAACGTCGACCCGCTCGGCGAGACGTACAATTCGGTCACGCCGTATCGCTGGGGCGACTATATCGCCAAGTTCCGCGTCAAACCCGTCGCCCCTGCGCTCACCCGATTGACCGGCCGGATCGTCGAGGCTGCGGGCCGCGACGATGCGATCCGCGAGGACGTGCGCGTCGAGATGGACCGGATCGATGCGGAATGGGAGTTTCAGGTGCAGCTCTGCCGCGACCTCGAACGCCAGCCGGTGGAAGACGCGACCGTCGAATGGGACGAGGCGGAGGCCCCCTTCCAGCGCGTCGGCACGATCCGCGCACGGCCGCAGGACAGCTGGGATCCGGCACGCGTCCGCCTGATCGACGAGGAAACCCGATTCAGCATCTGGACCGGCCTTGCCGCCCACCGGCCGCTCGGCAACATCAACCGCGCGCGCAACGAAACCTATCGGCATTCCGCCGACTTCCGCGCCCGCGTCAACGGCTGCCCGTATCACGAGCCGACCGGCCCGGCCTGAACGAACGGAGCGGGCCGATCACAAGCGGCCCGCTCCCTCCGACCTAGCCGTTAGCCCTCGACCTGGTCGAGATAGGCGCCGTACCCTTCGGCCTCCATCGCGGCCCGCGGGACGAACCGCAGGGCAGCGGAGTTGATGCAATAGCGCAAGCCGCCGCGATCGCGCGGGCCGTCGTCGAAGACGTGACCCAGATGACTGTCGCCGTGCGCCGACCGGACTTCGGTCCGGACCATGCCATGGCTACGGTCGGACAGTTCGTTGACGTGCGCCGGTTCGATCGGCTTGGTGAAGCTCGGCCAGCCGCAGTGCGAATCGAACTTGTCGGCACTCGCGAACAGCGGCTCGCCGGACACGATGTCGACGTAGATGCCCGCCTCCTTGGTATGGAGGTACTCACCCGTTCCGGGCCGCTCGGTGCCGCTCCGCTGGGTCACATAGAATTGCTCGGGCGTCAGCGCCGCGATCGCCTCGTCCGTCTTGCGATAGTCCGCCATGCATTGATCTCCTCGGGCATTAGGTAGGCACCGTCCCGCTCCTTCGCCAGTCGATGCCTGCAAGAGCCTAGAACGGTGAATCCCGATCCGGCCCCGTCGGAGTAAGGCGTGGGGCAGCGGCGTCGCTCGCCGCCCCCCGGCCCGTCGTCAGCGCCGCGGCGGCATGGCGAACGCCGTCTTCAGCCGCGCGACCGCCAGGTCGTTGGCCTGCTTCGCCCCGCCGACCACCTTCGCCATGCCGAAGAACTCGTGCGTCACGCCGGGGAAGGTACGCTGCTCGACCGTGTCCCCCGCCGCGCGCATCGCCGCGGCCAGCGTCTCGCCGTCCGACCGCAGCGGATCGATCTGGGCGTTGATGATCGTCGTCGGCGGCAGGCCACGCAGGTTCGCCGCCACCAGGTTGAGGCGCGGGTCCTGCGCGTCCGCCTTGGCGGTCTGATAGTAATAGCCGAACCACTTCAGCATCGCGGCATTCAGCGGCTTGGCATTCGCCGAATCCATCCGCGACGGCAGCGTCATGCTGCTGTTGGCGATGGGATAGACCGAGACGATGTGCAGCGGTGCCGTCAGGCCGTTGTCGCGCGCATAGATCGCGGTCGCGACGGCGAGATTGCCGCCCGCGCTCTCGCCGACGGTGGCGATGCGCCGGGGATCACCACCCCAGCTCGCCGCATTCTGCAGCGTCCAGCGGTAGGCGGCTGCGGCATCCTCGTGCTGCGCGGGAAACTTGAATTCGGGCGCGTGACGATACTCGACCGACACGACGATCGCGTTCAAGGCCTTGGCCATCGCGCGCGGCGCCGCGTCATAGGTGTCGACGCTGGCGATCACCCATCCGCCGCCGTGATAATAGACGATCACGGGCATCGGCTTGCCGCCGACCGGAGCGCCGGCGGGCTTGTAGACGCGGGCGAACTGCTTGGCGTCGCTGCCATAGGGGATGTCCTGCGTCGTCACCGAGGCGTCGGGCGCGGTGGGCATGCCCTTCTTCGCCATCACCGCCTTCGCACCGTCGGCGGCGGAGGGCTGCATCCGCGCTTCGGCCGGCGTCAGCGTCTCGATCGGCTTGCCTCCAAGCCCGGCGAGCGCATCGAGCACCATCTGCATGTCGGGCGCGGCCTTGGGCGGTTGCGTCGCGCTCATCGGCGGCGCGGGCGGCGGCGGCGCGGATGGCGAGCGGGCCGATTGCGCCAGCGCACCGGTGGCGCCGAGCAAAGTTGCGGCGACGGCGGCGTGCGTCAGCACGCGGCGGGACGATACGGACATGGGGTTCCTCCTGTTCGTTGAACTCGCGGCAACCGTTCGTCGGTGAGTGGCGTTGCTGTACGAAACCGGGCAGAGCCGTTCCGGAACGTTTTCAGACGCTAAGGAGACGGGATGACGACGGGTGCAGGCGCAGCGGAGACGATGGGGCGAACGACACACGAGGGACGCGCCCCTGCCAACACCTTGCTGTCCCATCTCCGGCCCGAGGATCTCGCCTTGTTGCGGCCGCATCTCGAGCCGGTCACCTTCGCGATCGGCGAGACCATCGCGCATGCCGGCGAACCGATCGAGAGCGTCTGCTTCCTGGAAGAAGGGATCGCCGGCGTGCTCGACGCGCTGGAGGGCGACCGCCGTTACGCGATCGGACTGGTCGGGCCGGAGGGCTTCATCGGCTGGCCCGTGCTGCTCGGCGACGATCGCTGGCAGTGGGACGTCGCGCTGCGGGCGGAGAACGCGAGCGCGCTGCGCATCCCTGCCGCCGCGCTGCTCGCCGCGGTGGACGCCAGTGCGACGCTGCGCCTGACGCTGCTGCGGTTCGTCCAGGCCTTTACGCTGCAGATGAGCCGCACGATCGTCTCGTCGCTCGCGCATCCGATCGAGCGGCGCATGGCGCGCTGGATCCTGCTGTACCACGACCGCGTGCGGGAAAACGAGATCTGCATGACGCACGAGGAATTCCGGCTGATGCTGGGCGTGCGGCGCAGCAGCATCACCGACGCGCTCCACCGCCTGGAGGAGGAGCGCGCCATCCGCTCGCTGCGCGCGCGCGTCATCGTCCTCGACCGGACGAAGCTGATGGCCCTCGCCAGCGACACCTACGGTCCGGCCGAGCGGGACTATCGCCGGCTCGTGACCGGAACCGCGGAGCCGCAGGAGGCCCGGTCGAAGGCATCCTCCGCCGCCTGATCCCTACCGCTGGGACGGGAGTCGGGGCTCCGCCTGGCCCTCATGCCAGGATGCGAGTTGCGCCGGGACGGTTTTGCGCCTAGGGGAACGTCGCGGCCTCGCTCGGCCTCGGCTTCGCGGTTCAGGCGGTGCAGGGTCTTATGGGGTTACGGATACGGCCATGATGCCCGGCGCGCGTTGCGCCGCATCGCGCCCGTCATGCCGGTTTGCGATTGGCCCGCGGTGCAATCCATCGCGATAACTTTGACCCCGATGCGTTCCCGCCACGGCCCCGAGCCTTGGCTTCGGGGGCGCCGCTCCCATTTAGGTTCCCGATGCCCTTTTCCTCCCTTCCCCCGCTACTTGCGGAAGCACTCGTCGCGCGCGGCTACGAAGCCCCGACCGCCGTCCAGGCTGCCGTCATCGAACCCGAAGCCGCCGGCCGCGACCTCGTCGTCTCGGCGCAGACCGGCTCGGGCAAGACCGTCGCCTTCGGCCTCGCCATGGCCGGCGAGTTGCTCGCCGACGGCACGCTGCCGCCCCCCGGCCTGCCGCTCGCGCTCATCATCGCGCCGACGCGCGAACTCGCGCTCCAGGTCAGCCGCGAGCTGATGTGGCTCTACAAGGAAGCGCATGCCCGCATCGCGACCTGCGTCGGCGGCATGGACGCGAGCAAGGAGCGGCGCTCGCTCTCGCATGGCGCGCATATCGTCGTCGGCACGCCCGGCCGCCTGCGCGACCACCTCGAACGCGGCGCTCTCGACCTGTCGGCGCTGCGCGTTGCGGTGCTCGACGAGGCGGACGAGATGCTCGACATGGGCTTCCGCGAGGATCTGGAAGGCATCCTCGATGCGTCACCCGAGAACCGTCGTACGCTGATGTTCTCGGCGACGATGCCCAAGCCGATCGTCGCGCTCGCCAAGCGCTATCAGAACGACGCACTGCGCATCTCCACGGTGGGCGAGGCGCGCGGCCACGGCGACATCCAGTATCAGGCGGTCACCGTCGCGCCGGCCGACATCGAGCATGCCGTCATCAACCTGCTCCGCTTCCACGAGGCGGAGACCGCGATCCTGTTCTGCGCGACGCGCGACAACGTCCGCCACCTGCACGCGAGCCTCGTCGAGCGCGGCTTCGCCGCGGTGGCGCTGTCGGGCGAGCACAGCCAGAACGAGCGCAACCAGGCGCTCCAGGCGCTCCGCGACCGCCGCGCCCGCGTCTGCGTCGCGACCGACGTCGCCGCGCGCGGCATCGACCTGCCCTCCTTGAGCCTCGTCGTCCACGTCGAGCTGCCGCGCGACGCCGAGACCTTGCAGCATCGTTCGGGACGCACCGGGCGCGCGGGCAAGAAGGGGACGGCGGTGCTGATCGTCCCCTACCCGCGCCGCCGCCGCGTCGACATGATGCTGCGCCAGGCGAAGATCGCGGTCGACTGGATCCCCGCCCCCAGCGCCGACGACATCCGCAAGCAGGACCGCGAGCGGCTGATCGCCACCCTGCTCGCTCCGATCGAATTCGACGACGAGGATCGCGAGCTGGCGGCGCGGTTGATTGCTGAAAAGTCGCCCGAGGATATCGCCGCGGCGCTCGTCCATGCCCATCGCGCGGCGATGCCGCAGGCGGAGGACCTGCTCGATTCGGCCGCGCCGCAGCAGAGCGAGCGCCAGCAGGGCCACCGCCCCGGCTTCGAGGATACCGTCTGGTTCCGCATGGACATCGGCCGCCGCCAAAACGCCGACCCGCGCTGGCTGCTGCCGCTGATCTGCCGCCGCGGCCACATCACCAAGGCGGAAATCGGCGCGATCCGCATCAACCCGAACGATACCTTGTTCGAGGTGCCGCGCACCGTCGCCGACCGCGTGCTCGCCAGCGTGCGCCGCACCGCCAATCCGGAAAGCGACGAAGGCAGCCTCCAGATCGTGCCCTTCGCCGGCAACCCGCGCGAGGAACGCGGCGGCGAGCGCGGCCCCCGCGCCGGTGGCGGCCGCCCGCGCTCGGGCAGCGGCGCGCCTGCGCGGCATCAGGCCAAGCCCTATCGCAAGGGCCCGCGCGGGTGAGCGGACAGCGCGTCCGCATCCTCGTCGATGCGGACGCCTGCCCGGTGAAGGACGAAATCTACAAGGTCGCGTGGCGCCGCGAGGTGCCGGTGACGGTCGTCAGCAACAGCCATTTGCGCATTCCCCAGCACCCGCTCGTCACCCGCGTGGTGGTGAGCGACGGCTTCGACGCCGCCGACGACTGGATCGCGGAGGCCGCGGATGCGCAGGCGGTGGTGATAACGGCGGACATCCTGCTCGCCGACCGCTGTCTTAAAGCGGGCGCGACCGTGATCGCGCCCACCGGCAAGCCGTTCACCACCGCCTCGATCGGCGGCGCGATCGCGACCCGCGCGATCATGGCTGATCTGCGCGCCGGCGGCGAACAGCTCGGCGGCCCCAAACCCTTCGCCCCCGCAGACCGCAGCCGCTTCCTCCAGGCGCTCGACACCGCACTGGCGAAACTGCAACGCTGAGCGGCTGCGGGGGCGGGCCTACGAAAGCCCCGACGTCATGCCGGACTTGTTCCGGCATCCACGGAGCCGCACGCACCACCAGCGTCGATTTTGCGGCGCAGTGGACCCCGGAACAAGTCCGGGGTGACGAAATTTACGAGGCCAGGTCACGTGACGCCGAAGCCCCCCCTTACCGGATATCCAGCATCACCACCGACTTGGGCGGCAACGTCACGCTCACCGTCCCGCCCGCGAGCGTCGCACCGGTGAACGCCACCGGCTTCACCGCGTCCGGCGCGTCGAACGTGTTGTGCGCGTCCATCGCCTGGGCGGTGAGGATGCGCCCCGTCACCGCGGCACCGCCGACCCCCGCGAGCGTCACGCTGACGGTTGCCGGCCGGTTGGGATCGACGTTGGTCAGCCCCATGTGGACCGCGCCGTCGACGCCACGCACCGCGCTTGCGCTCACCGCCTTCATCACCCACTGGTTACGGTTGTACCAGCGCGAGGAGACCTCGACCGGCAGCACGATGCCGTCCTGATAGTCCTTGTAGAGATCGAACACCCAATAGGTCGGCGTCTTCACCATCCGCGCACCGTCGGTGAGGATCAGCGCCTGCAGCACATTGACCATCTGCGCGATGTTCGCGCCGCGCAGCCGGTCCGTGTGCTTGGCGAAGATATCGAAGTTCAGGCTGGTGACGATCGCGTCGCGCAGGCTGTTCTGCTGGTAGAGGAAACCCGGATTGGTGCCCGGCTCGACGTCGTACCACGTCCCCCATTCGTCGACGAGCAGCGCGACGCGCTTGTCGCGGTCGTACTTGTCCATGATCCGCGCGTGATCGGTGATGATCTGGTCCATCTTCAGCGTCTTGGACAGGGTCACTGCCCAGCCGTCCTCGTCGAAGCCGGTCGCCGCGCCCTTCTTCCCCCAGGTGCCGGGCACGGTGTAGTAATGGACGCCGATGCCGTCGAACGCACGGCCCGCGTCGCGCATCATCACCTCGGTCCAGTTGGTGTCGTCCGAATTGGCGCCGCTCGCGATCTTCATCACCTTCTGCCCCTCGGGCATCTTGACGAAGGTGCCGTAGCGGCGCGTCAGGTCGGCGGCATATTCGGGCCGCATGCTGCCGCCGCAGCCCCACAGTTCGTTGCCGAGGCCGAACATGGTGAGCTTCCACGGCGCCTTGCGGCCGTTCGCGGCGCGTTCCTTGGCGAGGCTCGAGCCGGTCGGCGAGGTCATATACTCGACCCATTCCGCCATTTCGGCGGGCGTGCCGTTGCCGACGTTGCCCGACACGTACGGCTCGGCGCCGACGAGTTCGGAATAGTTCATGAACTCGTGCGTGCCGACCGCATTGTCCTCGGTGACGCCGCCCCAGTGCGTGTTGATCTTGACCGGGCGCTTGGCGCGCGGGCCGATCCCTTCGCGCCAATGGTATTCGTCGGCGAAGCAGCCGCCCGGCCAGCGGATCACCGGCACGCGGATCGCCTTCAGCGCGTCGATCACGTCGCGGCGATAACCCTGGACGTTAGGCACCTTGCTGCCGGTCCCGACCCAGATCCCGCCGTAGATGCCGGTGCCGAGATGCTCGGCGAACTGGCCGAACAGCCGCCGGTCGAACTTGGGTGCGGGGGTATCGCCGTGGACGATCACGGTCGCGGGGGCGTCCGCGGTCTGCTGCGCCGCCGAGGGGCCGGCGAGCGCCGTCCCCGCCAAGACGAGCGCCAGCGCGCTCAGCATCGTCCTCATCGTGTCTCGCTCCCCTAAGTGACCGTAACGCAGTCCTTTGTCGGACAATATCGGCCGTGACGGATTACGCAAGGCGGCGCGCGGCGCCGGCAGGCGGAACCAACCGGGCGATCGACCGATTGTCCGCGATCCATTCCAGCAAGGAGCATGCGCCATGTTACGCCCCCTTCTGCTCGGTGCCGCGCTGATCGTGGCGGCCCCCGCGTTCGCGCAGACGCAGGCCGCCAATCCGGCGAACCAGCCGACCACCCCGCTGCCCTATGATCCTGGCCACGACAGCACGAGCGCCCGCAGCAACGCGATCGCCGCGGCGACCGCGCCCGGCGTCGCCGACGCCAATGCCGAGGTGCTGGCGCAGGCGCGCCTCCAGAACGGCGCCGCTCCTGCGGTCAATGCCGCGAACGAGGCGCGCTACGCCGCCGACGTGGCGAACTACCGCGCCGCCATGCGCGCCCGCCGCCACGTCATGGCGACCGATGCCGCGATCCAGGCCGATCGCGAGCGCGCCTATGCGATGGCGATGGCGGACTGGCGCGCGCAGGTCGCCGCCTGCGAGCGCGGCCACACCCGCGCCTGCAAGCTGCCCAGCCCCGATCCGCAGAACTACATGTAAGCGACGGCGCCGGGCCGCTCCCCGCGGCCCGGCGTGACCGCCTTAGCCCTCATCCCCCATGCGCAGCGCGGCGATGAAAGCCTCCTGCGGGATGCTGACGCTGCCGTATTCGCGCATCCGCGCCTTGCCCTTCTTCTGCTTTTCCAACAGCTTGCGCTTGCGCGTTGCGTCACCGCCGTAGCATTTTGCGGTCACGTCCTTGCGCATCGCGCTGATCGTCTCGCGCGCAATCACCTTGCCGCCGATCGCCGCCTGGATCGGGATCTTGAACATGTGCCGCGGGATCAGCTCCTTCAGCCGCTCGACCATGCCGCGCCCGCGCACCTCGGCGGTGCCGCGGTGGACGATCATGCTGAGCGCATCGACCGGCTCCTCGTTGACGAGGATGCTCATCTTGACGAGGTCGCCCTCGCGATAGCCGATCTGGTGATAGTCGAAGCTCGCATAGCCCTTCGACAGCGATTTCAGCCGATCGTAGAAGTCGAACACCACTTCGTTGAGCGGCAGCTCGTACGTCGCCTGCGCCCGGCCCGAGACATAGGTCAGGTTCTTCTGGATGCCGCGGCGGTCCTGGCACAGCTTCAGGATCGAGCCGAGATATTCGTCGGGGACGTAGATCGTCGCCTCGATCCACGGCTCGCTGATGCTTTCGATCTTGTTGGGATCGGGCATGTCGGCGGGATTGTGCAGGTCGATCTGCCCGCCGCCGTGCGTCAGTTCGATCTGGTAGACGACCGACGGCGCGGTGGTGATGAGGTCGAGGTCGTATTCGCGGGTCAGCCGCTCCTGGATGATCTCGAGGTGGAGCAGCCCCAGGAACCCGCAGCGGAAACCGAAGCCCAGCGCCGCGCTCGTTTCCATCTCGAAGCTGAACGAGGCGTCGTTGAGGCGCAGCTTGCTGATCGATTCGCGCAGCTTCTCGAAGTCGTTGGCGTCGACCGGGAACAGGCCGCAGAACACCACCGGCTGCACTTCCTTGAAGCCCGGCAGCGCCTCCGCGGCTGGCTTCTTGGCGTCGGTCAGCGTGTCGCCGACGCGCGCCTGCGCGACGTCCTTGATCTGCGCGGTGATGAAGCCGATCTCGCCCGGCCCGAGTTCGGACAATTGCTCGATCTTCGGCCGGAAGCAGCCGACCCGGTCGACGAGATGCGTGGTGCCCGCCTGCATGAAGGCGACCTGCTGCCCCTTCTTCAGCACGCCCTCCATGACCCGGACGAGGATGACGACGCCGAGATACGGATCGTACCAGGAATCGACCAGCATCGCCTTCAGCGGCGCGGCGATGTCGCCCTTGGGCGCCGGGATCTTGGTGACGATCGCCTCGAGGATGTCGTCGATGCCGATCCCCGACTTGGCGCTCGCCAGCACCGCTTCCGAAGCGTCGAGGCCGATCACGTCCTCGATCTCGGTGCGCACCTTCTCGGGCTCGGCGGCGGGCAGGTCGATCTTGTTGATGACGGGCACGATCTCGTGGTCGTGCTCGATCGACTGGTAGACGTTGGCGAGCGTCTGCGCCTCGACGCCCTGCGCGGCGTCGACGACCAGCAGCGCGCCCTCGCAGGCGGCGAGGCTGCGCGACACCTCATAGGCGAAGTCGACGTGGCCCGGCGTGTCCATCAGGTTCAGCGTGTACGTCACGCCGTCCTTGGCCGGGTAGGACAGGCGCACCGTCTGCGCCTTGATGGTGATGCCGCGCTCCTTCTCGATATCCATGTTGTCGAGCACCTGGCTCGACATCTCGCGGTCGGTCAGGCCGCCAGTGCGCTGGATGAGCCGGTCGGCGAGCGTCGACTTGCCGTGGTCGATATGGGCGATGATCGAGAAATTGCGGATCTGCGAAAGCGGGGTCATGGCCGCGCCCCTAGCAGGCCGATGGCCATTCGCGCTAGTCGCGGGTCAGCGCCTCGATGGCGTGCAGCGTGTTGATGTAGCGGGTGCTGCCCTCCCCCGTCACAAGCGCCCAGCGCACGCCGCGTTCGTCGAGGATCGCGCGGCTGAGGTCGAAGAAGCGCCGCCGCTCCGCCACGCGCCCGAACATCCGCGATCCATCCTCCACCCAGGGCAGGTCGATATCGTAGAGCAGGTAGATGTCGGCGGTGTTGGTCCAGGTCGAAAACCAAGGATCGCGGCGGCCGAACATCATGTCCGCCCACACCGCGGTCATCAGCGGATCGGTGTCGAGGATGACCGGATAGTGTCGTTCGCCGAGCGCCGCCCGCACCTTGGCGTCATGGCCCTTCCCGATCTCGACCAGGTCGGCCATCGTCAGATCGGTACCGAACGCCTCGCAATAGGCGCGGCCGAACTCGGCGACCGTGGGCACGCCGCCGAAATGCTGGGCGAGGCGCGGCATCATCGTCGACTTGCCGGTGCTTTCGGGCCCGTGGAGGCAGATCGAGCGCGGGGTCATGCCGGCACCGCCCGCAACTGCCGCCCCTCGGCGCGGCGCCAGTCGACCAGCCCCCAGACCGCGAGGCCGAGCAGCACCGCGTAGAGCGCGGCGGTGAACCACAGCCCCTTGGCGCAGTAGAGCGGCACGCTCGCCACATCGACCGCGATCCACACCCACCAGCTTTCGATCGCGCGGCGCGCCTGCATCAGCTGCGCCGCGACGGAGGCGATCGCGATGCCCCCGTCCCACCACGGGTAGGAGGCGTCGGTGTAGCGGTGCATCAGCATTCCCCACAGCAGGCAGGCGGCGGCGCCGGCGACGAGCCATCCGGCGCGCGTTCCCGCATCGAGCCGCTCGACCACCACCTCGCCGGCCTGCGCGCGGCTCTTCGCCCAGTTCGCCCAGCCATACAGGTTGGCGGCGAAGAAGAAGCCCTGCAGCAGCGCATCGCTGTACAGCCGCGCCTCGGCGAAGACCCAGCCGTAGATCGCCACCGCGACCAGCGCGACCGGATAATTCCAGACGCTGCGCTGCGCGACGAGCGCGACGTTGACGACGACCAGCGCGGCGGCAAGGGCTTCGGGCGTGTTCACGGGCGCCTGCCTAAAGCGCGCCGCAGCAATTTCGCAAGCCCCTCGAATCCGCTGTTGCATCCCCCAAGACCCGTGGCTATAGGCGCGCCTCCAAGCACGGTCGGCCCCGCCAAACGGGACCGGACGGACTCCGTCGGGGAGTAGCTCAGCCTGGTAGAGCACTGTCTTCGGGAGGCAGGGGCCGGAGGTTCGAATCCTCTCTTCCCGACCATTTTTTCGCTCACGGCACCCGCCGCGAGCCACGCGCCCGTAGCTCAGCTGGATAGAGCATCAGACTACGAATCTGAGGGTCGGACGTTCGAATCGTTCCGGGCGCGCCATTTTCCACCATCGCAGACGAGGCCGGTGGCTTTGGTCGACAAGAGCTGGGGCGTCGCCCCTTCCGCAGGATTCCGCGTGCGGACCAATCAAAGCGCCGACGAGCGCGCCGCCGCGCGGGCATCGGCGCGCGAGGCCCGCGCCGGCGAACGCCTCGCCGCGATGGAGCAGCGGCGCGAGGAGCGCATCGGCCAGCGCGAATCCGAGAGCCGTGCCCGCGAGCAGGAACGCGCGACCCGCCGCGAGGCGGAGGAGGCGGCAGCGGCCGCCGATCCGCACGCCGCCGCCGCACAGCGCCGCCGCGGTTCGGGCCGCAAGGACGTCGTCCGCGAACAGCGCGACACGCGCGGCTATACCACGATCGTCGATATCGAGCGGATGCGCGTGCTGGCGAAACGGGGCGCCTCCGTCGCCGGACTGGCGGGCGCGTTCGGGATCAGCGAGGCAGAGGTCGAGCGGGCGCTGGCGGGTGAGGCCTAGTCAGGGCGTCGAGTTTCTGCCGCTCGGACCGGTGCGACTGCTGTCTCCAGGGTCCAGGGTCGACCCGTGATGCAGGACCCGAGGAAGAACTCTCTCCGCCCCACCACGCGATTCGTCACCCCGGACGTGTTCCGGGGTCCACCGTTCGGCAGACTTACCGGTGTCCGAATTTGTCGCACGGTGGATGCCGGAACAAGTCCGGCAAGACGAAGGAAACCCGGGAAGATCCCACGCTAGCGGCTATTACGAAAACTACGTTCAGGGAGGACGAGCCCCACCCTCCTATCAAGCGGCGCGAGCGAAACTCCGCACCGCGACGCGATCGTTGGCGACGGCGCGCGCCGGTGCGGGGGCGACGGCGCGAAGGGCCTCCGCCTGCTGGCGGCGGAACGAGACGAACAAGGCGATCAGGCTGAACACGACGAGGAACTCCTGGGGAAGGATTGCTGCGACGCAGCATTGCGGGCGATATGTTGCGCCCGCGTAAATGCGGCAATTGCAATGATCCTCGCCGCGATTGCGCGCCGTGCAATCGCTAGTCCGCCGCGGCGATCCACTCCGCCAGAGTGTAGCGATCCGTCCCGCGCGTTTCAGCCGACATGCTGTTCCTCATGATTTCGATCGCCCAGCGCGTGCGTTCGTCGTGGTTGCCCGCGACCGCGTCCGCCGGCACCCACAGATCGTACTGCCGCATATGCGCGTCGGCGGCGGTGAACAGCACGCAGATGTCCGCCGCGACCCCGGTCAGCACCAGCCGGCTGACGCCGAGTTGCGGCAGCAGCACCGGCAGGTTGGTCGCGTAGAAGCCCGAGAATTGCGGCTTGATGATGAAGAAGTCGTCCTGCCGCGGCCGCAGCGCGCGGGTCAGTTCGCGTCCCGGCGCATCCTTCGACAGCGTATCCTCGATCAACCGGTCACGCTCAGAATGCCACTGACCGTTGTTGTCGTTGACGTAGATCACCGGCACCCCCGCCGCGTCGGCGGCGTCGCGCAGCGCGAGGATCGGCGCGACCGTCGCCTCCGCCGCCGGCTTCATCCGCTCGCCGCCCTCGAAGTCGAGCGCATTGACCATATCGATGATGACCAAGGCAGTCCTGCCCGGCGCGTTAGAAGATTGTGCCGTCATTGCAGGATTTTAGCGCAACCGGCACGGCCCCGCCTTGATCTGTGATGCGATCGGAACGAAACGGGGACATGGCCGATGCCGACGCGCCCGTGCAGCGAAAGGTGATCCATATCGACATGGACGCCTTCTACGCATCGGTCGAACAGCGCGACGATCCCGCGCTGCGCGGCAAGCCGGTCGCGGTCGGCGGCTCGCGCGCCCGCGGCGTCGTCGCGGCGGCGAGCTACGAGGCGCGCGTCTTCGGCGTACGCAGCGCGATGCCGTCGGTCACGGCGATCCGCCGCTGCCCCGACCTGATCTTCGTCCGCCCCCGCTTCGACGTCTACAGCGGCATCTCGCGGCAGATCCGGGCGATCTTCGCCGACTATACCGACGCGATCGAGCCGCTGTCGCTCGACGAAGCCTATCTCGATGTCACCGAGGACCGTCACGGGCTCGGCTCGGCCAAGGCGATCGCCGAACAGATCCGCGCCCGCATCCGCGCGGAGACGGGGCTCACCGCTTCGGCGGGCGTGAGCTACAACAAGTTCATCGCCAAGCTCGCCTCCGACCAGAACAAGCCCGACGGCCTCTGCGTCATCCCGCCGCACAAGGGCGCGGCCTTCGTCGCGTCGCTGCCGGTGAAGCGCTTCCACGGCGTCGGCCCGGTGACCGCAGCCAAGATGGAGCGGCTCGGCATCCTCACCGGCGCAGACCTGCGCGACCGGCCGCTCGCCTTCCTCCAGGCGCATTTCGGCTCCTATGCCGATTATCTCTTTCGCGCCGCACGCGGCGAGGACCACCGCCCGGTCCGCGCCCATCGCCAGTCGAAGTCGGTCGGCGCGGAACGGACGTTCGAGACCAACCTGTCGGCGCGCGACGATCTCCACGCCGCGCTCGCCCGCGTCGCGGAGGCGGCGTGGGTGCGGATCGACCGATCCGGCACCCGCGGGCGCACCGTGACGCTCAAGCTGCGCCACGCCGATTTCCGCACGATCACCCGCGCGCGATCCTTCGCGCTGCCCGTCGTCGACCAGGCCGCCTTCCTCGCGATCGGCATC
>JBKBTU010000189.1:0-5344 GCA_046290715.1 Sphingomonas sp.
ACGTTGATGCCGAAGCTTTGGCGCGACTGGCGGTATTCGGGGTAGCGGCTCATCGGGGTGGCGATGTGGTTGTCGATCCAATGCCCCTCGCCCTGATCGTGGTAGTCGGCACCGCCGCCGCGCACGGTAAAGGCGCGGACATGCTTGATCTTGGGCAAGGACACGATTCCCACGGCGCAACTGCTCCCGTCTTGGTCTAGGCCGGAAGGTCGCCGTCACCGCGTGCGGTGGCGAGGCATCCTCCCGTGCTTGTTAGTTTTTCCACTTTATGAGATAGCTCGTTACGACATGGAAAAAGCTGCGTCAAACGGCAGGATGAGGAAAACCGATTTGCTCCGCCCGCGATCAATCCCCCGCCCCTGGACGCTGGTATGACCGCACCTCGCGTGGCGCTGTTCGTCACCTGCCTCGTCGACCTGATCCGCCCCCGCATCGGCTTCGCTGCGATCGCCGCGCTGGAGGCGGCGGGGTGCGAGGTGATCGTTCCGGAGGCGCAGACCTGCTGCGGACAGCCCGCGCTCAACTCCGGCGACCGAGCCACCGCCGAGGATCTGGCCCGCCGCACGATCGCCGCGCTCGAGGCGTTCGACCATGTCGTCATTCCCTCGGGCTCCTGCGCCGCGACCGTACGCGTCCACTATCCCGAGATCCTGGAGCATGACGCGGCCTGGGCTCCCCGCGCTCAGGCACTGGCAGCGAAGACGTGGGAGATCATGGCCTATCTCGACGAGGTCCGCGGCTGGCGGCCGGAGGGTGTCGCGTTGCCCGCGACCGCGACCTATCACGACAGTTGCTCGGGCCTGCGCGAGCTCGGCATCAAGCGGCAGCCGCGCCGGCTGCTCGCCGCAGTCGAGGGACTCACGCTGACGCCGCTCGCGGGCGAGGAGACCTGCTGCGGCTTCGGCGGCACCTTCTGCGTCAAATATCCGGCGATCTCCAACGCGATCGTCGGAGAGAAGGCGCAGGCGATCGATGCGACCGCCGCCGACATGCTGCTGGCGGGCGACCTCGGCTGCCTGATGAATATGGCGGGCAAGCTCCATCGCGACGGTTCCCCGGTCCGTGCCTTCCACGCGATCGAGGTCGTCGCAGGGATGGGCGACGGTCCGGCGATCGGAGAAGAGGCATGAGCTTCCAGTCCAGGGTTGCCGAGGCACTGGCAGACCGCAACCTCAAGACGGGCGTCGAGCGCACCGCGAGCACCGCCGAGAGCAAGCGCGCGGTCGCGGTCGACGCCTTCCCCGACTTCGATCGCGCGCGCGACCGGGCTGCGGCGATCAAGGACCATGTCGTCGCCAACCTCGGCTTCTACCTCGAACGCTTCGAGGCGAACGCCACCGCCGCCGGCGCCACCGTTCACTGGGCCGCGACCGCGCAGGAGGCGTGCGACATCGTCGTGCGGCTGTGCAAGCAGGCCGGCGCGAAGAGCGTCGCGCGCTCCAAGTCGATGCTCGGCGAGGAGATCGGCTTGCCGCACGCGCTCGCCGAGGCGGGGATCGACCGGGTCGAGACCGACCTTGCCGAACATATCATCCAGCTCAGCAACGAGCGGCCGTCGCACATCATCTGGCCGGCGATGCACAAGACGCGCGAGCAGGTGTCCGCGCTGTTCAAGGCGAGCCACCGCGATCCGCACACCGAAGAAACGATCGCCGCCATGGCGGAAAGCGCGCGGCGTCACCTGCGCGAAGGCATGCTGGCCGCGGACGTCGGCATATCGGGCGCCAATTTTCTCGTCGCCGATACCGGCGCGGTGTGCACCGTCACCAACGAGGGCAACGCCGAACTGTCGCTCGTGCCGCCGCGGATGCATATCGTGACCGCGGGGATCGAGAAGATCGTCCCCTCGACCGCGCACGCCGTCCACCTGCTGCGCATGCTGGCGCGTTCGGCGACGGGCGCGGCGCTGACCCAGTACACGACCTTCTATGCCGGGCCGAAGCGCGCCGGCGACCGCGACGGGCCGGACGCGATGCACATCGTCCTCGTCGACAACGGCCGCACCCGCATGCGCGACGAGGGGCTGGCCGAAATGCTGCGGTGCATCCGCTGCGGCGCGTGCATGAACCATTGCGTCGTGTTCCGGCAGATCGGCGGCCATGCCTATGGCGGCACCTATCCGGGGCCGATGGGCGCGGTGCTGACGCCGGCACTCGACGGGCTGAAGGGCAGCCGCGACCTGCCCAACGCGTGCACGCTGAACGGCAAGTGCCAGGAGGTGTGCCCGGTGCGCATCCCGCTGCCGACGCTGCTGCGCGGCTGGCGCGAGAAGAGCTGGCGCGAAGGATTGGAACCCGCCTCGCTGCGGTCGGGCCTCGGCGCCTGGGCGTGGTTCGCGCGGCGACCGCTACTCTATCGCGCGGCGACGGCGGCCGCGCTTCGCTCGATGCGGCTGATGGGACGCGGCGGCTGGCTGTCGAAACTGCCGCTTGCCGGCGGCTGGACGCGCCATCGCGACATGCCCAAGCCGGCGGCGGAGAGTTTCATGGCGCAGTACAGGAAAGCGCAGCGCAAGAAGGGGCCGGGTGCATGAGCGCGCGCGACGCGATCCTGTCGCGGCTCGGCGGCAGCGCCACGCCCGCGGCGATCGATGCCGAGGCCAAGGCGCTGGCGATCGCACCCGAGCGTCCCGCGGTCGATCCGGCGGCGCTGGAGGAGACCTTCCTCGCGAGACTCGCGCTGCCCAGCGTCGCCGCGACCGTCGACCGGATCGAACGGATGGACGACCTGCCAAGAGCCGTCGCGCGCTATTGCGCCGACCAGGGCCTGCAACGCACGCTGTGCGTGCCGCCCGATCCGCGGATCGCCGCCGGCGACTGGTCGGACTTCACCCTCCACGCCACCGCTGCGCCCGACGAGCCCGCCGCGCTCGCCTTCGCGCGGTGCGGCATCGCCGAGACCGGCAGCCTCGTCTTCGAGACGGGGCCGGAGGCGCCGATGCTGCCCAACTTCCTCGCGCTTCATCATATCGTCGTCGTGCCGACGATCGTCGCGCACCTCGAGGACGCGGCGCTGACGGGGACGCATCCGCGCGCGCATTATTGGGTCACCGGCGTCTCCGGCACCACCGATATCGAGGGCACCTACGTCCGCGGGGCGCACGGCCCGCGCTTCCTGCACGTCATCCGGCTGGCGTAACATGGGCATGCTGCCGTTTGCGGCCTTTGTGGGTTATCCATACTGCCCGGCCGATTCGGCCTGTCGCGGAGAGAGACCGGAGTGACCACCACCGCCAGCCTGCGCGATGCCGCGACGGAGGATGCCGCCGAGGAGCAGGGGCGCGCCGCCAAGGCGGGAACGCAGACGCTCGATCGCGGGCTGGACCTGCTCGAACTCGCGGTCAACGAATCGGCGACGGTGATCCAGCTCGCCGAGCGCAGCGGCCTGTCGCGCGCGATCGCCTACCGGCTGGTCGGATCGCTCGCCGCACGCGGCTTCCTGGCGATGGGCGCCAACGGCCAGGTCCGCGGCGGCCGCCAGCTGCTGCGCCTGCGCAACCTGGTACAGGACCAGACCGACCTCGTCGCGCTCGGCCGCCCGCAGCTCGAATGGCTGGCGCAGGAGACGGGCATGAGCGCGTTCATGGGCCGGCGCGAGGGCGACGAATCGGTGCACATGCTGCGCGTGCCGGGTCGCGAGCGCGTGGCGGTCACCACCCAGCCCGGTACCCGGCGGCGGCTGGCCGAGACCGGGCTTGGCAAGGCGTTGCTGCTCGACGACGGCGAGGGATCGTGGCGGCGGATGCTCTCGCTCGCCGATCCGACGCACCAACGCGAGGATTTCCTTGTCGACATGCACGCGGCGGCGGCCCGCGGAGTCGTGTTGCAATGTGGCCCTGCCCCCGATCACATCCATTCGGTCGCGGCGCCGGTGCGCGACGCGAGCGGGCGGATCGTCGCCGCGATCAACGTCGCCGCCGCCGCGCCCTATCTCGATGGCGAGCGGATGCAGCAGTTGGTGCCGCTGCTGCGCACCGCCGCGGCGGAGATCGGCGCCGCACTCGGCCGGGATGCCGCGGGCGCGTCCGCCGCGTGAACCGCCTGTCGCCGGACGCCGAGGACGCGCGCTTCATCCGCCGCGTCCTCTACATCCTCGTCATCGTCGCGCTCGCGGCCGCGCTGCTGCGCGCCGGCGACCTCCTGATCCTTGCGTTCGGATCGATGCTCGGGGCGATCGCGATCCATGCGCTCGCCGATCTCTATCGCGACCATCTGCGCGTGCCGGAGAAGGCGGCGTTGGGCTGCGGCATGGCGACGGCGTACGGCGTCGTCGCCTTCCTCGTCTGGCTGTTCGGCGTCCAGTTCCGCGAACAGGTCAACGTGCTCGTCACGCAATTGCCCTCGCTGCTCGACCAGCTCGCCGCCTGGGCGTCGCGCAGCCCGGTCGGCGCCAAGATCGTCGATGCCGTGCAGCAGGCCTATGCCGGGTCGAAGGCGGCGCAGGATGTCGGCGGCCTCGTCCAGGGCGGCGGAGAACTGATCCTCAACGCGCTCCTCCTCCTCGTCGGCGCCGGCTTCTTCGCCGCCGATCCCGGCATCTACCAGCGCGGCTTCCTGTTCCTGATCCCGCCGTCCAAGCGCCCGGCGATCGAGGATGCGCTGTTCGACGTCGGCTCGACGCTCCGGCTCTGGCTGCGTTCGTCGCTGATCCTGATGACCAGCATGGGGACGCTGATCGGCATCGGCCTGTGGGTGTCGGGCGTGCCGTCCGCGGCGGCGCTGGGACTGCTCGCCGGCCTGTCCGAATTCATCCCCTATGTCGGCCCGACCGCGGCGATGGTGCCCGCGCTCGGCCTCGCCGCGACGCAAGGGACCGGACCGGTGCTCGGCGCGCTCGCCACCTATGCCGGCGTGCGGCTGATCCAGACCAACTTCATCACCCCCTACGTCCAGGCGCGCGTCATCTCGATCCCGCCGGCGATCACCGTCTTCGCGATCATCGGCATCGGCGTGATCTTCGGCATCTTCGGCCTGTTCTTCTCCGCCGCCCTGCTGGTCGTCATCTTCACGCTCGTGCGCAGCCTCTACCTGCGCGAGGTGCTGGGCGAGGACATCCCGCGCAGCCGCCACCAGACGCTGCTCGGCCCCGACCTGACGCCCAAGGATCCGGACGCCGATTCGGCCTGAACATCGCCCCGCGACTCGCGGGAATCCCTCGCTTAAGGTCAAATTAACCTTTTGCCTTCAGATGTTCTTTGGTTAATGAATCGGGTCGAGCCATGCGGCAGGGAAAGCGCAGGGTCTCGCCAGCAGGGGACGACGCGATGCGGGTGTTGTTGATCGAGGACGAGCCGACCACGGCCAAGGCGATCGAGCTCATGCTCGGGACCGAAGGCTTCAACGTC
>JBKBTU010000190.1:0-5312 GCA_046290715.1 Sphingomonas sp.
TAACCGGCAACCGCTGCGGTGACACCCATCTAGGCCGACCACTCAGAACCGTCAACACCCAATTGCACTTTTTTGACAGGCCGGTGGAACTTCGATGGCACTGCCCTGCCGATGCGACCGTGGTGGCGCCTCGGATCGCCGCGGGTTATCCTGCGCCGATGATAGCGAACCGCATCGAACGCGTGGTGATCCTCGGGGGCGGCACGGCAGGCTGGATGACCGCCGCCGCCCTGTCGCGCAGCTTCGGGTCCTCCGTCCGGATCACGCTGCTCGAATCGGAAGAGATCGGCACCGTCGGTGTCGGCGAAGCGACCATTCCGACGATCCACTGGTTCAACCAGCTCGTCGGTCTCGACGAAGCCGCATTCCTGCGAGCCACGCAGGCGACGTTCAAGCTCGGCATCGAATTCGTCGACTGGCGGACGCCCGGTCACCGCTATTTCCATCCCTTCGGCCATCATGGCGCGACGCTGCCCGGCGTCCCCTTCCATCATCGCTGGTTGAAGGCACGGGCGGACGGCCTCGACCTGCCGCTATCCGCGCTCTCGCTGGCGACGCGACTCGCGGCAGAGGGGCGATTCGCCAAGCCGCAGGGCGATGCGCAATCGATCCTGTCGACGCTCGGCTATGCCTACCATTTCGATGCCGCCCTCTATGCCCGACATCTGCGCCAATCTAGCGAGGCGCAGGGCGTGCGGCGGGTCGAGGGCAGATTGCGCGATGTCGAACGGCACGCCGAGACCGGCTTCGTCACGGCGCTCACGACCGAGCGCGACGAGCGGATCGAAGGCGACCTGTTCGTCGACTGTTCGGGCTTTCGCGCCCTGCTGATCGGCGATGCCATGGGCGAGCCGTTCGAGGACTGGGGCCACTGGCTGCCCTGCGACCGCGCCGTGGCGGTTCCCTCCGCCCGCGTCGCCGCGACGACGCCGTACACAAAATCCACCGCGCGCGCCGCGGGCTGGCAGTGGCGGATCCCGCTCCAGCACCGCACCGGCAACGGCTACGTCTATGCCAGCGCGCACGTCAGCGACGACGAGGCCACGGCGACCCTGCTTGCCCATCTCGACGGCGAGGCGCTGGCGGATCCGCGCATGCTGCGCTTTCGCGCCGGCACGCGGCGCCGGCCATGGCGTGGCAACGTCGTCGCGATCGGCCTGTCGTCGGGGTTTCTCGAGCCGCTCGAATCGACCAGCATCCACCTGATCCAGAGCGGCATCGCCAAGCTGCTGACCTTGTTCCCCGATCGCGACTGCGACCCTGCCCTCGCCGAGCGCTTCAACCGCGTGTTCGTCGCCGACATGGACGGGATCAAGGATTTCCTGATCCTCCATTATCACGCGACGAGCGGCCGCGACGATCCGCTGTGGCGGCATTGCCGGACGATGCCGCTGCCAGAGAGCCTGCGCGCGCGTGAGGAACAGTATCGGCGATCGGGGCGGCTGATCCTCGATGCCGACGAACTGTTCCGCGAAGCGAGCTGGCTCGCCGTGCTGAACGGCCAGGGGATCGAGGCGACAGGCTATAGTCCCCTCGCCGACGCGATCGACGCGACAAGCAATCGCACGCAAGTGGAGCAGATCGCCGCGGTCATCGCGCGCGCCGCCCCGACCCTGCCGCTGCACGACGACGCGCTGGCGCAGGCGATGGCGGCGGCCGCATGATCCGCCCGGACATAACGGCGCGTCGAATCGGCAGCGAGGCGCAACCGATCGCGATCGTCGACGGCTTCCACCCCGACCCAGACGCGCTCCGCGAACAGGCGCGGTCCGCACCGTTCGAGCCGGGCCGCCACCACTATCCCGGCGTTCGCGCACCGCTGCCGCATGACTATTTCGCGGCCGTCCGCCCGGCGCTGACCGCGGTGACGCACGGCGTCTTCCCGCATGCCGGCGGCATCGCCTTGATCGATGCGAGTTATGCCATGGTCACGCAGGCGCCCGAGTCGCTCTCGATCGTCCAGCGGCTGCCGCACGTCGATGCGTTCGACGCCGACCGCATCGCGCTCGTCCACTATCTCGATCCCGCCGGCGGCGACGGTACCGCCTTCTTCCGCCATCGCTCGACCGGGTTCGAGACGATCGATCCGCAGCGCCGGCCGATCTATTTCGACATGCTCGAGGCGGAGCTGCGCCACGGCGGTCCACCCGCCGCCGGCTATGTCTGCGATTCGACGCCGCTGTTCGAACGCACCGCGCATGTCGAGGCACGCTACAATCGCGCGGTGATCTATCGCAGCGCCCTGCTCCACAGCGGCGCGATCCGGCCCGGCGCATCGCTCGATGTCGATCCGACGCGCGGGCGGCTGACGGTCACCGCCTTCCTGTCGCTGGGCTGACGCGCGGCGGCTGCACCGCGAGGTATACCGTGCTCCACAGCTGCGCGGCGTTCGATTCGTCGACGTCCTGCTTGCCCGCGCCGAACGCCACCACCCGGTAGCGGCCGTTCTCGAACGCCCAGGACCAGAGTTCGGAACTCTGCGTCGCGCGCGTCGCCTGGATCGCGCGCCACAGCGTCGCCTGGGCGCGGGTCAGCGTAGTGCGGGTCGTCGCCGGCAGGTCGCGGCGGGCGAGCTGCCGCTCCAGGCCCGCGGCGAACAGCGCCTGCTGCCAGGACCAAACCACCGCGCCGTGATAGGCGGCCGGTGTGAAGCGGGCCTGCGTCGCCGCATCCGCCTGCGCAGCGTTGGCGACGAGCAGGCCGATATCGGTCATCAGCCCGGCGGGAAACGGCCGCATCGCCGCGGCGACATAGGTGTCGAGATCGGCAGGCGACGGATCGGCGAACAGCAGCGCGAAGCCCTCGTCCGAGTTGACGATGGGCACCGGACGACCGTTCGTATCGAGCGCGATCGCGTGGAAGGTCAGCGGCGTGTTGCCGAGCGCAGTGAGCGCCGGCTCCGCCGGGATACCGAGGCTTGCGGCATAGGCGCGGATTTTCGGCGTCGCTGCGACCGCCGGGATCGTCATGCGGAACAGGTCGGGCGCGCGCGCTCGCCAGACCCGCGCCATCCGCTCCGCCCCACCCAGCGCCGCGCGATCCTGCGCGCTCAGGTAGCGGTCGAGCAGACCGGCGCGGAGCAGCCGCGCCGTCGCGTCGAGCGCGGCGGGCACGAACACCGCGTTGACGTCATAGGGATAGCGGCCGCGGCCCAGCCCCTCCTCGCTGTCGCGCCACTGGCCGGTCATCCGCCCCGCCCTGATCGCGAGCAGATGCTCCGCAGACGGCGCCGCGGCGAAGGCGCGGGCGTGATCGACGACGAAGCGCAGATTGCGGACGAGCGCCGCGCCCGCCGGACCGCTGGTGCCGGGCATGTCCTCATTGGCGAGCCGCGTCGCGAGAAAACGCTGCGCGCCGGCGGAATTCGCATGATCGAGCAGATAGGCGGCGGCGACCGGCGCCAGCATGTAATCGTCGTCGATCATCGCATAATCGAGTTCGGCGGCATCGCCGCTGCCGCCATGCGCGCGGCGGTCGACCACGGCGAATTCGCCGATCCCTTCTTCGTGCGCGACGTCGCCCGACGGATCGAGCCGCGCGAGGACCGACCCCAGCCCCGCCTCGATCGCCTGCGGTTGCAGCGCGGGCATCAGCAAGCGGATCGACATCAGCGTGTCGCGACCGAAATAGGTCTGGAAGCGCCACGAGCCGGCGAGAAACTTTTCGCGATAGCTCAAGAATCGCAGCGCGTTGCGCGCCGCGGGGTCGTTCGCCGCACGTGCGTTGAGGAGTTCGGCGGGGGCGAGGCCGGTGAGCGGCGTCTCCCCGCTGGCGGCGGTGACGCGCAAGCGGATGCGGCCGTCGGCGCCGGCGAGGATCGTCCTCCCCTCCACCCGGCCGCCGATCACGTCCATGCGAAGGTAATAGCCCGGCGCGCCGTCGAGCCGGCGACGATAGGCCGTGATCGCATTGCCGGCGATCGTCGGGATGGTCGCGACCTCGTTCGGGTAGCGACCGACCGACTGATAGTCGCGCAGGAAACGGATCGACGAGAGGACGGTCGCATGGAGTTGCAGCCTGGCGGCATCGATGCTCGCAACCGCCCCGATCCCGTGCAGCGTCCGCCTGCCCCCGGTCGCACCGGGTTCGGGCAGCGACAGCGGCCGCGGCGCCTGTTCCAGCCGCCACGTCGCGGGCCGGTCGAGCGGCGCGAACCACTGGCCCGTCCCGCTGTTGCCAGCGGGGAAGGCGACGAGGATGCGAGGGTCGCGGCCGTTGCGCAGCAGCAGATGCGCGGCGACCGGTCCGTCGCGCAGGAAGGCGTTGAGGTTCTGCCCTTCCGTCACCTGATAGGCGAGTTCGGGCGCCGCCGTCCGCTGCTGCGCGGCCACCATCGCCACCCCGCCCGTCGCCGCGGCCAGCGCGATCGCCACTCCCACACGCTTCATCGCATCACTCTCCCGGTCGGCGAAACGACGCGCTCCGTCAGAACCGGAACGTCACCGACCCGCCATAGGTCGCACCGACGATACCGCGCGCGTAGAAATAGCCGTCGGTGATCGCCTGCGTCTGCCCCTGCCGCGGGTTGCCTTCGGTCAGGCCGATGACGTTGAAGATGTTTTCGGCGTTGAAGGCGACCTGGATATTCTCGGTAGCGTTCAAGGTGATGCCTGCGCTGGTCACGCCGTAGCTCGGCAGGGCGACACCGTTGCCGGCATCGGCGAAGATCTTGCCGATGTACTTGTAGCGGCCGAACACCTCGCCCAGGCCATTGGGCAGCTTGATGCTGGGCGTGATCGTGAACAGCTTGGCCGGCGTGCGCTCGGGCCGGTTGCCCTCGAAGCCCGCCTGCGTCGCGCTGTTGATCTGGAGGCGCACAAGCTTGGGATCCTGGAACACGCCCTGGAAGTCGACCGAGAACCAGTCGATCGGCCGCACGACGAAATCGAGTTCGACGCCGTTGGTACGCAGGTCGGCGTTGATGTTGCTCTGGATCGTCGGGTTGTTGGGATCGGCGAAATTGTAGTTCTGGTTCTTGAAGTTGGTACGGAACACGGTCGCCGAGCCCGAGAACAGCCGACCGTATTGGTAGCGGACGCCCGCCTCGTAGAGCTCGATCGTCGTGATCGGATCGATGTTGTTGGTCTGGAAGCCGTTGGCGTAGCGCGCGTAGATCGAGAAGTTGGGCGTGAAGAGATAGTTGGCGCCGACGGTATAGGCGGCCTTCGACTGGGTGAACTTGCCGTCCGCACCGGTGCGCGCGGCATTGGTCGGCGAATAGGTGCCGTCGAAGGTCGGCCGTTCGGTGCTCTCGTGGCGCAGCACCGCCCAGGCGGCGTCGCCCAGCTTCTTGCGCCAGGCGGCATCGCTCA
>JBKBTU010000191.1:0-5185 GCA_046290715.1 Sphingomonas sp.
CGCATGCGGCAGGGCGGCGATCGTGGCGGTGCGTTCGGACATCGGGGCGACTCCAGTGTTCGCCCCGACAGTCTGAAATCCGCTATTGCAAGTCAATCGCAATTATTGCGTCAGGCAGGCAGCTCGTCGTTGAGCGTCAACGCTTCGCCCGCGAGGTACAGCGAGCCCGCGATGAGGACGGTGCCTGTCGCATCCTCCGCGGCCCTGTCGAGCGCCTCGCCGAGGCCGGCTGCGGTGGTCGCGGGCACGCCCAGATCTTGCGCCATGGCGACAAGTGCGGCCGGGGCATGATGCGCGTGCCCCGGTACTGGTATCGCAATTAAGCGCGACAGCGCGGGGGCGAGCATCTGCAGCACGCCGCGCGCGTCCTTGTTGGCGAGCATGCCGGTCACCAACGTCACCGGCCGCCCCGCGGCGATCGATCGCAGCGCGCGCGCCACCGGCCGGGCGGCGGAGGGATTGTGCGCGCCGTCCAGCCATAGCTCGCTGCCGGCGGGCAGACGCGCGCGCAGTGGACCGTCGCCGAGCCGCTGCATCCGCGCCGGCCATTGCGCCCAATCCGCCGCCGCCCGCATCGCCGCCTCGGGCAGCACGATCGCCCCCTGGTGCCGCAACATCGCGATCGCGAGCGCCAGATTGCGCGACTGGTGCGGGCCGACCAGCCGAGGCCGATGGGTGACGAGATCGAGACCGCCGTCGCGATAGCGCATCGTGCCCTTCGCGGTTTCGCTGTGCCAGGCGGCGTTGCGCGCGTAGATGCGCGCGCCGGCGGCGGCGGCGACCGCGGCGATCCGCGCCCGCAACGGTGCCGCATAGTTCATCGTGACGAGCGGCACGCCGCGCTTCGCGATCCCGGCCTTTTCCCCGGCGATGTCGACGAGCCGGTCGCCGAGGAATGCCTCGTGATCCATGCCGAGAGCCGCAATGCCGGTGACCGCCGGCTCCGCGATGACGTTGGTCGCATCGAGGCGACCGCCGAGCCCGACCTCGACGATCGTGGCGGCGGCCGGTGTCCGTGCGAAGGCGAGGAAGGCCGCGGCGGTGGTGACCTCGAAGAAGCTGGCGCCGATACCGTCCGCCCGGTCGAGGACCTCCGAGAGCAAGGCCGCCAGATCGGCGTCGTCGATCAGCCGCCCGGCGATGCGGATACGCTCGTTGAACCGGACGAGGTGTGGGCTCGAAAAGACATGAACGTCATGTCCCGCCGCCTCGATCGCCGCGCGGAGAAAGGCGCAGGTCGAGCCCTTGCCGTTGGTGCCCGCGACGTGGAACACCGGCGGCATCGCGCGATGCGGATCGCCGAGGCGCGCGAGCAGCCGCGTGATGCGGTCGAGACCAAGCACGTCCGCACCGGGCGACAGTGCCCCCAGGCGATCGAGCTGCGCCTGGACCGCGGGATCGGACGAGGTGGCGTGATCGGGCATGGCGGCGGGCCGCTCGCGCGTAAGATCGTCAGGCGGCGGCGCGCGTCGTCGTTAGATAACCGATCACCGTCGCCAGCCGCTCGCGCAGCTGCTTGCGGTGCACGACCATGTCGAGCATGCCGTGTTCGAGCAGATATTCGGCGCGCTGGAAACCTTCGGGGAGTTTCTCGCGGATCGTGCTCTCGATGACGCGCTGCCCTGCGAAGCCGATGAGGGCGCCGGGTTCGGAAATCTGCACGTCGCCGAGCATCGCATAGCTGGCGGTGACCCCGCCCGTAGTCGGATCGGTCAGCACGACGATATAGGGCAGGCCGGCATCGTGAAGCATCTGGATCGCTACCGTGCTGCGCGGCATCTGCATCAGGCTGAGGATGCCCTCCTGCATGCGCGCGCCGCCCGCCGCCGTAAAGATCAGATACGGCGCCTTGTCGGCGATCGCCGCCTCGACCCCGCGGACGAAGGCTTCACCGACGGCCAGGCCCATCGATCCGCCCATGAAGGCGAAGTCCTGCACGCCCATCACCACCCGATGGCCAAGGATCGTGCCACGCGCGTTGATCAGCGCGTCCTGCTCCTGCGCCGAGGTGCGCGCCGCCTTGAGCCGATCGGTATAGCGCTTCGAATCACGGAACTTGAGCGGATCCTCCGCGACCTTGGGGCTCGGCAGTTCGTTGCAGCTGCCCTCGTCGAGGATCTGCGCGAAGCGGACCTTGGGGCCGATCCTCTCGTGATGGTCGCACTTGGGGCAGACGTACAGATTCTCTTCGAGTTCGCGGGTGAAGATCATCTGCCCGCAGCCCTTGCACTTGTGCCAGAGGTTCTCCTCCGACGTCTCGCGCTTGGCGACGAAGGGAAGGGCGTTGCGGACGTTGCTGATCCAGCTCATGCGGTGACCTTTCGCGCGGAGGCCAGCGCTCCGCTGAGGGATTCGATATAGGTGCGGACGGCGGCGGGCGCAGCGGCGCCATGAGCGGCGACGATCTCGACGATCGCCGATCCGACGACGACGCCATCGGCTCGGCTGCCGATCGCCGCTGCCTGTTCGGGGGTGCGCACGCCGAAGCCGACCGCGACCGGCAGGTCGGTCGCCGCCTTCAGCCGCGCCACCGCCTCGTCGATCGAGCCCTGCGCCGCCTGTTGCAGGCCGGTGATGCCCGCGACCGAGACATAATAGAGGAAACCCGACGCGCCATCGAGCACGGTCGCCAGCCGGCGAGCGTCGGTGGTCGGCGTCGCCAGCCTGATCGGCGCGATGCCGCGGGCGCGCAGGTGCGGGCCGAGCGCGTCATCCTCCTCGGGCGGGATGTCGACGCAGATCACGCCATCGACGCCGGCCGCGGCGGCAGCGTCGGCGAACCATTCGGCGCCGCGGCGGAGCATCGGATTGGCATAGCCCATCAACACCAGCGGCACGTGGGCGTGGCGCGCGCGGAAGGCGGTCGCGATCGCGAGGATGTCCGCGGTGCGCGTGCCGGCGGCGAGACTGCGCAGGTTCGCGGCCTGGATCGCGGGGCCGTCCGCCATCGGGTCGGTAAACGGCATGCCGAGCTCGATGACGTCGGCGCCGCCGGCGACCAGCGCGTCGAGGATCGCGCCCGTGGCATCGGGCGTCGGATCGCCCGCGGTGACGAAGGTCACCAGCGCCGGGCGATCCTTCGCGAAGGCGGCGGCGAGGCGCTCGCTCATATCGCCACCCCCAAGGCCGCGGCGACGGTGAAGATGTCCTTGTCGCCGCGTCCGCACAGATTGGCGAGGATGATCTGGTCGTCGCGCATCGTCCGCGCGCGCTGCGTCACCGCGGCGATGGCGTGGCTGGGTTCGAGCGCGGGGATGATGCCCTCGGTCCGGCACAGCAGCTGGAAGGCGTCAAGCGCCTGCTGGTCGGTCGCGCTCGCATATTCGACGCGGCCGATGTCGCGCAGCCAGGCGTGCTCGGGACCGATGCCGGGATAGTCGAGGCCGGCGGAAATCGAATGCCCTTCGGCGATCTGCCCGTCCTCGTCCTGGAGGAGGTAGGTCTTGTTGCCGTGGAGCACGCCTGGGAAGCCGCCCGCCAGGCTCGCGGCATGCTCGCTGCCCTCGAGCCCGCGCCCCGCCGCCTCGACTCCGAGCATGCCGACCTCGGCATCGTCGAGGAAGGGGTGGAACAGGCCGATCGCGTTCGACCCGCCGCCGATCGCGGCGACGAGCAGGTCGGGCAGCTTGCCGGTGCGCGCGAGCAGCTGCGCGCGCGCCTCGCGCCCGATGATGCTCTGGAAGTCGCGGACCAGCTCGGGATAGGGATGCGGGCCGGCGGCGGTGCCGATGATGTAGAAGGTGTCGTGGACGTTCGCGACCCAGTCGCGCAGCCCCTCGTTCATCGCGTCGGACAGCGTCGCCGCGCCGCTCGTCACCGGGCGGACCTCCGCGCCGAGCAGCTTCATGCGGAAGACGTTGGGCTGCTGCCGCTCGACGTCCTTCGCACCCATGTAGATGACGCAGGGCAGGCCGAAACGCGCGCACACCGCCGCGGTCGCGACGCCGTGCTGGCCGGCGCCCGTCTCGGCGATGATCCGCGTCTTGCCCATCCGGATCGCGAGCAGGATCTGGCCGATGCAGTTGTTGATCTTGTGCGCGCCGGTGTGGTTGAGTTCGTCGCGCTTGAACCAGACCTGCGCGCCCATGCCCTCGGGCGCGCCCTCGCGCACGGCGGCGCTCAGCCGCTCGGCGTGGTAGAGCGGGCTCGGCCGGCCGACGTAATGCTCCATCAGGTCGTCGAACTGGGCGGCGAAGGCGGGGTCCGCCTTGGCGGCGCGATATTCGCGCTCCAGGTCGAGGATCAGCGGCATCAGCGTCTCGGCGACGTAGCGGCCGCCGAACTGGCCGAAATGACCGCGATCGTCCGGCTGCGCGCGGAAGGTGTTGGGGGCGTTCATAGCCGGCTCGCTTTAAGGAAGGCGGCGATCTTGTCCACATCCTTGACCCCCGGCGCCGTCTCGACGCCGGAGGAGACGTCGACCAGCGGCGCACCGGTGCGGCGGATCGCCTCGCCGACGTTGGCGGGATCCAGTCCGCCCGACAGCGCCCAGGGCAACGGATGGCGGACGCCGTCGAGCAACGCCCAGTCGAAGCGCAGGCCCATGCCACCGGGCAGCCGCGCATCGTCCGGCGTCTTGGCGTCGTAGAGGATACGATCCGCAGCGCCGACGAAGCTCCGCGCCGTATCGAGATCGCTCCGCGTCTTCACGGCCACCGCCGCCCAGCTGTCCCGGCGGTAGCGCGCACGGATCGCCGCGACGCGCGCCGGCGCCGTCTTGTGGAGCTGCACCGCGTCGAGCCGCCCGCTCGCCATCGCCGCGTCGAGCAGCGCATCGTCGGGATCGACGAACACGCCAACACGGGCGACGCCGGCCGGAACGCGCGCGGCGAGCTCCGCCGCCCGGTCGAAGGCGAGGTGGCGTGGCGAGGGCGGGAAGAAGACGAAGCCGACATGGCTGGCGCCGCCTGCAAGGGCGGCATCGAGCGTCTCGGGCGTGGTGAGGCCGCAGATTTTGGCGAGGACGGGCATGTCGGAGGTCCATCGGCATTCGTCGCCGAAAACTCAACCCTGTCGCCATACGCGTTGCTACGCACACGACGTGTGATGCTCGATTCGTCGGGCCGACACGCTACCGCTGCCAGATCGAGACATCGTGAAACGCTAGCCCGTGCTCCTGCGAAGGCAGGAGCCCAGGGTTATGACGCTGCAAGCGCCGCTATTCCCAACCCTGGGTTCCGGCCTT
>JBKBTU010000192.1:0-5139 GCA_046290715.1 Sphingomonas sp.
GAGCCTGTCGAAGGGCCTGAGTCTCACCTGTGCTTCGACAAGCTCAGCACGAGCGGTTCCATGTCCTGTCATCACGCCATAATTCTCCGTCATGCCGGGCGTGGTCCGGCATCCACCGTGCCGCACGTCAACAGGCCGCCGATGTGCGGCACGGTGGACCCCGGAACACGTCCGGGGTGACGAGCAACACCGGGTCGGCATGCCCAATGCCCCGAAGCCGGCGGCCGTCCTCGCCATAGGCGCTTCGCCACAACGCTCGCTCGCGTCAGCCGAGCGCGGCCTTCGCCGCCTTCAGGTCCTCGACGAAGCGGGCATATTCCTCCTGCTTCTGCGCCTCGTCGGGCAGGCGGAGCAGGTAGCTCGGGTGGGCGGTGATCCACGCCTCGCCGCCGTCGGGCAGTGCGATCGCGCGGCCGCGTTCGCGGCCGATCGTCACCGTGCGGCCGAGCAGCGAGCGCGCCGCGGTGGCGCCGAGCGCCACGGTCACCTGCGGGCGGACGAGCATCTGCTCCTGCTCGATCCACCAGCGGCACGCCTGGATCTCGCCGGTGTCGGGCTTGGCGTGGATACGCCGCTTGCCGCGCGCCTCGAACTTGAAATGCTTCACCGCATTGGTGACGTAGACGCGCGAGCGATCGATGTCCGCCGCGGCGACCGCGCGGTTGAACACCTGCCCCGCCGGTCCGACGAAGGGCGTTCCCGCCAGATCCTCCTGGTCGCCCGGCTGTTCGCCGACGAACATCATCGCCGCATCCACCGGCCCTTCGCCGAACACCGTCTGCGTCGCATGCTTGTAGAGGTGGCAGCGGGTGCATGCCGACGCTTCGTCGCGCAGCGCCTCCCAAGCCGCCCGGACGTTGCCGCCGACGCTGCTGCGTGCCGTTTCGATCATGCCGCTCTCCCGTGCCTGCGCGCCGGCGATCAACTGCGGGACCAGCGCGGTTTCCGGCATGTTCTTCCAGTATTTACGCGGCATCTCCTTCAGCATCGCGCCGACCTTGACGCGCGCCGGGTTGAAGATGCTGGCGTAGTACGTCTTCCACACCTCTTCGGTGGGATCGCCTTCGGGCGCGTCGGCCTTGCTCGCGCCCGGCCCCTCGGCGAGCGCCTTGCCATCCCAGTGCAGCGAGACCTCCGGCGTCAGGATCGACCAGCGCATGCTCGCGAAGCGGTTGACGAAGAAGGCGGCGTTGGCCCGCACGATATGATGGTCGGGTTCGAACCAGGCGACGTAGCGGCTGGCGCCATCCTCCTCCTCGACCTCGCGAAACCGCAGAAAAGCGCGCATCTTGTGGATGTCGCGGCGGACCTGCTTGGCGAGCACCTCGAGCCGGCGGACGAGCGGGTCGGCATGATCCTCGATCAGCTTGGGCTCGCGCCGCAGCCGGTACAGCGCGGTGTAGAGCAGCGCGAACCGCTCGGGGTCGTTCGCCATCGCCACGCTGCGGGCGAGGTCGATGAAGGCGCGGGGGACGGAGAAGGCGGTGCCGGTCGAAGGCGCGGGCGCATCGTCGGGCGCCGTGGCGAACAGGTCGGCGGGGGTGTCGCCGACCTGCCAGACGATGTCGTCCGGCGGGACGTCCGCGGTGGCGAGCGGGCGTGCGGCATCGCGCCAGGCGTCGAAGTCGTCGGCGGCGGGAAGGGTGATTACGCGCATGGCGCGAATCCTTCCCTTCGCCGAAACTTCGTCATTCCCGCGAAGGCGGAAATCCACTGGCGCTCAGGTCGCGATAGAGGCGAAACGTCAGCCAGTATGGATCCCCGCCTGCGCGGGGATGACGAGATATCTGGGGCAGCCGTCAGGTGCCTCACCGCTTACTCGCGCTCGTCGCCGCCCGGCGGATTGGCCTTGGCGAGCTCCAGTTCCTCGGGCTTGCGTTCCTCGTAGATCGTCGCGAGTTCGTCCTCGGTCGCGTCGTCGAGTTCCTCCGCCGCGGCGGGGAACATCTCTTCCTCCTCCTCGGTGATATGATGCTCGTAGCGGCGGCGCATGTGGAAGAACTTCTCGCTCCACGCGTCCGACCCGAAGTCCTCGTCCGCCGTCTCGCCGAGCAGGTCGTCGACCTCCTTGTGCTCGCTCACCGAATGGCGGGCGTCGTCGCGCAGTTCGGGATCGCGCAGCATCGTCGCATAGAGCGATTCCTCCTCGGCGGCGGCGTGGCTCTGGATCTCGAGGCGAAAGGCCTCGAACAGGTCGCGGCGCTCCTGCCCGTCGCCCTGCATCTCGGCGAGCTGCTTCAGCATGCCGCGCTGCTTGTCGTGATCGCGCTTGAGATCGGCGTAGATTTGGGCGAGCGCCATGGCGTGTCTCCTTCGCCGCGTCCAACCGGCCAGCGCCACGTGCGTTTCACCCGCGAATCATTCTCACGCCGCGAACAGTTCGAGCTGGTGCGAGCGCGGCGCGACCAGCGGCTTCAGCTCCACCCGGTCGGTCAGCATCACCGGTCGCCAGTCCTCCGCGACGATGAAGGGGCGGACCTTGGCGACGCTGACCGTCAACCGCGCGACATCGTCGAGCCGCAGCCGCCGCCAGCGACGGCTGGCGAGAATGCGGTCGACCGCCTTCACGCCGAGGCCAGGCACGCGCAGCAGCATCTCGCGCGGCGCGCGATTGACGTCGACGGGGAAGCTCTCGCGGAACTTCAACGCCCAGGCGAGCTTGGGATCGACGTCGAGCGGCAGCATGCCCGTCGCCTCGTCCGCCGCCGCGACCACCTCGGCGGGGCTGTAGTCGTAGAAGCGCATCAGCCAGTCCGATTGGTACAGGCGGTGTTCGCGCATCAGCGGCGGGCGTTGCAGCGGCAACACCGTGCTGGCGTCGGGGATCGGGCTGAACGCGCTGTAATAGACGCGGCGCAGCCCGAACCGGTCGTACAATGTCGAGGCGCGGGTGACGATCTCGCCATCGGTCGCGGCATCGGCGCCGACGATCATCTGCGTCGACTGGCCGGCGGGGGCGAAGCGGGGCGCGGACTTGTACTTGCGGCGCGCGTCGCTGGTGTCGACGATCGCCGCCTTCACGTCCTTCATCGCGCCTTCGATCCGCGTGCCGTCCTTTTCGGGCGCGAGCCGCTTCAACCCGCTCATCGTCGGCAGCTCGACGTTGATCGAGACGCGATCGGCATAGAGGCCCGCCTGGTGGACCAGTTCGGGATCGGCGTCGGGGATCGTCTTGAGGTGGATATAGCCGCGGAAGTGATGATCCTCGCGCAAGCTCCGCGCGACTTCGACCATCTGCTCCATCGTGTAGTCCGACGAGCGGATGATGCCGGACGAGAGGAACAGCCCCTCGATATAATTGCGCTTGTAGAAGGCGATGGTCAGCTTGACGACCTCGTCCGCGGTGAAGCGGGCGCGGCGGACGTTGCTGCTCTTGCGATTGATGCAATAGTGGCAATCGAAGATGCAGCTGTTGGTCAGCAGGATCTTGAGCAGGCTGATGCAGCGGCCGTCGGGGGCGTAGGCGTGGCAGATGCCCATGCCCTCCGTCGAACCCAGGCCCTTGCCGTCGCGGCTGTCGCGCTTGGCGGTCCCTGACGAGGCGCAGGACGCATCGTATTTCGCGGCATCGGCGAGGATCGCCAGCTTTTCGCGGGTGTCGAGCTGCGCCATCCGTTCGATATACGTTCCGGAGCGCATGCGAACAAGGGCAGCGGCCGGCCATGCGATATTGATCCACCGCAATATGGGCGCAATCTCCCGCGGCGATACGGCAGGCACAGGGGCTGGTATGAGGATGACGCCATGACCCGTGACGATGCGCCCTATCTGTCCGACCGTTCGTTCGTCGAAGCGATCCGCGCGATCCAGGCCGATCACCCCGCCGCGGCGGCGGTGCATCAGGAGATGTGCCTGCTCTACACCGGCCGCGTGCTGGCGCAGCTGCGAGAGTTTGATCCACTTGCGTGGGAGCGGCACCGCCCCGATCCAGCCTTGCTGGATCGCACACTAGACCGGCGGCGGGCTATTCGGCCGCCAGCAGCGTAGTCGCGCCGCCGAGGTCGACCGAGACGAGCCGGCTGACGCCGCGTTCGACCATGGTGACGCCGAACAGGCGGTGCATGCGGCTCATCGTTACGGCGTTGTGGGTGACGATGAGATAGCGCGTGGCGGTCTCCTGCGTCATGCGGTCGAGCAGGTCGCAAAAGCGTTCGATATTGGCATCGTCGAGCGGCGCGTCGACCTCGTCGAGCACGCAGATCGGTGCCGGGTTGGTGAGGAACAGCGCGAAGATCAGCGCGACCGCGGTCAGCGCCTGTTCGCCGCCGGACAGCAACGTCAGCGATTGCAGCCGCTTGCCCGGCGGTTGCGCCATGATCTCCAGCCCCGCCTCGAGCGGATCGTCCGAATCGACGAGTGCGAGATGGGCGGCACCGCCGTCGAACAAGGTCGTGAACAGCCGGCGGAAATGACCGTCGACCGCCTCGAACGCGGCGAGCAGCCGCTGACGCCCTTCCCGGTTGAGCGTGCCGATCGAACCGCGCAGCCGGTGCACGGCCTGGCCGAGTTCGTCGCGCTCGGTGGCGTTGCTCTTCCCCGCCGCCTCCAGCTCGGCGAGTTCTCGTTCGGCGACGAGATTGACCGGCCCGATCCGTTCGCGCTCGGCGCTCAGGCGGTCGTGCGCCAGCGCCTCGTCCGCCGGCGCGCGGACGGTGTCGCTCTGGAAACCAAGCCGTTCGGGCAGCACCGGCGCCGGACATTCGAACCGCTCGCCCGACAGGCGCCCCATCTCGACGCGGCGGAGCTCCTGGTTCTCCAGCCGCGCCCGCGTGCCGGCGCGCGCCTCGCGCGCCACGGCGAGCGCTTCGGTGACGCGCCTGTGCGTGTCCTCGGCCTGGCGGAGGACGCCCTCCGCCTCGCGTTCGGCGGTCACCGCCGCGTCGGCTTCGGCGCGGGCGGCGGCATGCGTCGCCTCCTGTGCCGCGATCGCCGCATCGAGCGCCGCGGGGCGGTCGGCGACCTCCGCCGCGTCGCGCGCGAGGGCGGCATCGCGCCGGTCCATGTCGGCGATCACCGCCTCGAGTGCCGAGAAATGCCCGTGGACGTCGGAGAGGATCGCGATCTTCATCGTTCGGCCTCTACAGGTTGAAGCCACTCAGGCTTTGCAGGCGTTCCACATGCGCCATCAGGGAGCGTTTG
>JBKBTU010000193.1:0-5126 GCA_046290715.1 Sphingomonas sp.
ACGCTGTCGCCGAAGCTCGCCGGCATGCTGATCCTCGGCATCCCGCTCGTCATCCTGCCGGTGACGATCTTCGGCCGGCGCATCCGCAACCTGTCGCGCACCACGCAGGATCGCGTCGCCGACGTCGGCGCGCAGGTGACGCAGACGCTGGGTGCGATGAAGATCGTCCAGGCGTTCGGGCAGGAGGCACGCGAGGCGGCGCGGTTCCAGACGACGGTGGAGAATACCTTCGCCACCGCCAAGCGCCGCATCGCGCTGCGCGCGCTGATGACGGCGATCATGATCGGGCTGATCTTCGGGTCGATCACCCTGGTCGTGTGGGAGGGGGCGAGCGATGTCGCCGCCGGGCGGTTGAGCGGCGGGTCGATGTTCGCGTTCGTCATCACCGGCGGCATCGTCGCAGGCGCGTTCGGCGCGCTGACCGAAGTGTATGGCGACCTGCTGCGCGGCGCCGGCGCGGCGAGCCGGCTCGCGGAGCTGCTGCGCGAGACGCCGGAAATCACCCGCCCTGCCGCGCCCATTCCGCTGCCCGTGCCGGTCACCGGCGCGCTGACGTTCGACCAGGTGGTGTTCCATTATCCGACGCGGCGCGACGTGGCGGCGCTCGACGGCCTTTCGCTCGCCGTTCAGCCGGGCGAGACGGTGGCGGTGGTCGGCCCCTCGGGGGCGGGCAAGTCGACGCTCTTCCAGCTCGCGGAGCGCTTCTACGACCCTGAGGGCGGGCGCGTGCTGCTCGACGGCGTCGACCTGCGCGAGGCCGATCCCGCCGCGATCCGTGCGCAGATCGCGATGGTGCCGCAGGACACGGTGATCTTCGGCGCCAGTGCGCGCGACAACCTGCGCTACGGCCACTGGCAGGCGAGCGACGACGAACTGTGGGCGGCGGCGGAGGCGGCGAATGCCGCCGACTTCCTGCGCGCGCTGCCCGAGGGGCTCGACACCAACCTCGGCGAAGGGGGCGCGCGCCTGTCGGGCGGGCAGCGGCAGCGGATCACCATCGCCCGCGCGCTGCTGCGCGACGCGCCGATCCTGCTGCTCGACGAGGCGACCAGCGCGCTCGACGCCGAAAGCGAACGGCTGGTGCAGCAGGCGCTCGAGCGGCTGATGGAGAACCGTACCACCCTCGTGATCGCGCACCGCCTCGCGACAGTCCGCGCGGCCGAGCGGATCGTCGTGATGGACGCCGGCCGCATCGTCGAGGAGGGCAGCCACGCGACCCTGATCGGCCGCGGCGGCCTCTACGCCCGGCTTGCGAGCCTGCAGTTCAGCGAGGCGGCCTGACGCCGCCCTACAGAGCCGGCCCTTGATCCCGGCGCGGCCCGGGCGCATGACGTTCGCGTAAAGCAGAGGAGAGCCTGGCCATGCGCGACTTCGACATCATCGTCTATGGCGCCACCGGCTTCACCGGCCGACTCGTCGCGGAATATCTGAGCCAGCGCGGCGTCGAGCGCTGGGCGATGGCGGGCCGCAGCCGCGCCAAGCTGGCGGAGGTGCGCGACCTCATCGGAGCGCCTGCCGACACGCCGCTGGTCGTCGCCGACGCCGACGATCCCGCCTCTTTGAAAGCGCTGGCGGGGTCGACGCGCGTCGTCATCACCACCGTCGGCCCCTACCAGCTCTACGGCGCGCCGCTGGTCGCCGCCTGTGCCGCCGCCGGCACCGCCTATGTCGACCTGTGCGGCGAGCCCGCCTGGATGCGCCACATGATCGACGCGCATCACCCCGCCGCGCAGGCGAGCGGCGCGCGCATCGTCTTTTCCTGCGGGTTCGATTCGATCCCCTTCGACCTCGGCGTGCTCACCTTGCAGGAATGCGCGATCGCCAGATACGGCCGCCCCGCGCCGCGCGTGAAGGGCCGGGTGCGGACCATGAAGGGCGGCTTTTCGGGCGGCACCGCCGCCAGCCTCAAGGCGACGCTCGCCGCCGCAGCGCGCGATCCGTCGATCGTCGGGCTCCTCGCCAGCCCGTTCGCGCTGACCCCGGGGTTCAGCGGACCGCATCAGCCAACCGGACTGCTTCCCGAATTCGATGCGACGCTCAACACCTGGGTCGCGCCCTTCATCATGGCGGCGATCAACACCAAGAACGTCCACCGCACCAACTTTCTGCTCGGCCATCGTTACGGCGCCGACTTCGTCTATGACGAGATGATGGTCGCGGGGCTCGGCGAGATGGGCAAGGCCGCGGCGGACGCGATCGCCAAGCTCAACCCGCTCGCCGGTGACAAGGGCCCCAAGCCCGGCGAGGGCCCGAGCAAGGAGGAACGCGACAGCGGTCATTACGACCTGCTGTTCGTCGGACTGATGCCGGACGGCGCACGCTTCGACGCGGTCGTCACCGGCGATCGCGATCCGGGCTATGGATCGACCAGCAAGATGATCGCGGAGACCGCGCGCTGTCTCCTGGAGACCGAAGGCACCGGCGGCGTCTGGACGCCGGGAGCACTGCTCGGCACGGGCCTGCGCGACCGTCTGCAAGAGCGCGCCGGGCTGACCTTCACCGCGGGGTGATCCCATTCCTCCCCGCTGTCGCGGGCGGAGGACCTAGGCGCGGTAAAACGCCACCGCCACGGCGGCCACCAGCAGCGCGACGATCAGCAGCACCGGCACCCGTTTCGCGCGACGCGCCGCTGCCGCGGCCTCATACGCCTCCATGTCGAACCAGAAACGCCCCGGCGTGACGATCCGGATCGATCCGTCCGCCACCATCGCCGCGAACGCCCGCGCCTCGCGCTGATCCGCCGGCGCGAACGGCATCGCATCCGACGCCGTCACCGCATGCGCATCGACGAAGCGCGGCGCGACCGTGCCATGAACGAGGTAGCGCTCGCGCACCGTCCCCTTGGGCTCGATGCGCGTCAGCCGCCCGGTCATCGCCGCCGCCCTTGATGGCGGATGTTCGCCGGCCGCCCGCGCGGCGGCCGTACGCGATCCTTGCGCGCCGGCCCGACGTGCCGCGGTCCCGGCGCCGCGCCCTTGCCGCCGGGCAGTTCGAAGCGAAGCGCACCCGATACCGGATTGGCCTCCGCCAGCCGCAGGTCGAGCCGCTGGCCGAGCGCATAGGTCTCGCCGCTCTGCTCGCCGACCAATTCGCGCGCCGCCTCGTCGAAGCGGAAATATTCGCCGCCGAGATCGCGGACCGACATCAGCCCGTCGCCGCCGATCCCCTCCACGGTGGCGAAGAAGCCGTAATTCTGCACGCCGGTGATCCGCGCCGACACCGTCTCGCCGACCTTCTCCGACAGGAATGCGGCGACGTACCGGTCGATCGTGTCGCGCTCCGCCTCCATCGCCCGGCGTTCGAGGCCGCTGATCGACTCGCCGATCTGCTCCATCGCCGCCGCGTCCGCCGCCGACAATTCGCCCGGCCCGAGCCGATAGGCGCCGACCAGCGCGCGGTGCACGACGAGGTCGGCATAACGCCGGATCGGCGAGGTGAAGTGCGCGTAGGAACCGAGGCTGAGGCCGAAATGTCCCTGGTTCGCGGGGGCGTAATAGGCTTGCGTCTGCGTGCGCAGCACCTGCTCCATCACCTGCGGGCGGAAGTCCGCATCCCCCACCCGGTCGAGCACATGGTTGAACGTCGCGGGACGGATGACCTGCCCCAGCGCGAAGGGCACGCCGAACGTCTCCAGATACTCCTTCAGCGCGACCAGCTTCTCACGGCTCGGCGGCTCGTGAACGCGGTACATCACCGGCGCCTTCTTCGCCTCCAGCGCCTTGGCGGCGGCGACGTTAGCGGCGATCATGTAATCCTCGATCAGCCGATGCGCATCCAGCCGCTCGCGGGGCGCGACCGACATGATCCGCCCCTTTTCGTCGAGAACCACGCGCCGCTCGGGCAGATCGAGGTCCAGCGGCTCGCGCGCGTCGCGCGCCTTGGCGAGCGCCCGCCAGCAGTCCCACAGGGGCGACAGCACCTCGATCATGCGCCCGTCGCCTGCATCGACGGTCGCCTGCGCCTCCTCATAGGCGAGGTTGGCCGCGATCCGCACGCGCGCGCGGGTGAATCGCCAGCCTTCGAGCTTGCCCGCATCCGAGATCCGCAGGTGGCAGGCGAGCGCCGCGCGGTCCTCGCCCTCCTTCAGCGAACAGACCTCGGCGGACAGAACCTCGGGCAGCATCGGCACGACGCGATCGGGGAAATACACCGAATTGCCGCGCCGCCGCGCCTCGCGGTCGAGTTCGGAGCCGGGACGCACGTAGAAGCTGACGTCGGCGATCGCCACCACCGCCTGCCAGCCGCCGTCCTCGTGCGGCGCCGCCCAGACCGCATCGTCGTGGTCGCGCGCGTCGGCCGGGTCGATCGCCACGATCGGCAGGTGTGTCAGGTCCTCGCGGTCTTCGCCGAGCGGCGTCTGCGCCATCCGCTCCGCCTCGTCGAGCGTATCGCCCGAAAAGACGTCGGGGATGCCGAGCTTGTGGATCGCGATCAGCGAGAAGCTGCGCGGGGCGAACGGGTCGCCGAGCCGTTGCACGACGCGCACGCTGATCCGCGGCGGCCGCCCGGTCATCTCGGTCATGACGAGGTCTCCGGCCTCGGCGCCCCCGGTATCGGACACGGGGAATTCGCGCCGGTCCTTCTTCTCGACGCCGGTCAGCCAGAAGCGCTCCCCCTCCTGCCGCAACACGCCGAGCACCTGTTCGGACGCCTTGGCTAGCACCTTCATGGGATGGGCGATCCAGCCGTTACCCGCCTCTTCGGTGCGCGCGAGAATGCGTTCGCCGATGCCGAGCGCGCCGCGCTTCCTCTCGCGCACGCGCAGCCGCGGCGCGGGCGTCTCGGCCTCCCAGCGATCGGGGACCGCCCACACGGTGCCGCCGTCATCGACCGCGGCGACGCGCAGCACGGTCACCTTCGGCAGGCCACCCATCTTGTGGAAGGCGCGACCGGGCGCGGAATCGATCAGCCCCTCGTCCGCCATGTCCTTCAGCAGCGCCTTCAGCGCGATCTTCTCCTGCGCGGTCAGGCCGAACGCCTTGGCGATCTCCCGCTTGCCCGCAGGCACCTCCGAACGTTCGATGAAGTCGAGGATCTGCGCCTGCGTCGGCAGGCCGGGTCTTGGTTTCTTTGCCACGAACGGGAGATAGGGGGCCGAGCGGGCTTCGTCATCGGATTGTTTCCGG
>JBKBTU010000194.1:0-5078 GCA_046290715.1 Sphingomonas sp.
GGCGCGGCATTGTCGGCGCAGATGCAGGGCTTCGAATCGTCGGGCGCGATGCGGCTGACCAATGCGCAGCACACCGGCGCGGCGCTGTTCGCGAGCGACCGCGTCGATCTCGACGACATGACGCTGGCGATGCGCTGGGCGCACGAGCGTGCCGGCCAGGTGATCGATCCGCACACCGCGATCGCGCTCGCCGCCGCGCGCCGCCACCCGAGCGACGTTCCCGTGGTGACGCTCGCCACCGCGCACCCCGCCAAGTTCGGCGACGCGGTCGAGCGCGCGACCGGCCAGCGGCCGGTGCTGCCCGGCCGGATCGGCGACCTGTTCGAGCGCGAGGAGCGCTGCGCCAGCCTGCCGGGCACGTTCGAGGCGGTCACCGCCTATATCGGCGAGCGCGCGGTCCCGCGCGCATGACGCTCGCGACGCTGATCGGCGAGCCTTGGGCGGAATATGGGCTGATCGATTCGGGGCATGGCCGCAAGCTCGAACGCTACGGCCGCTTCCGCTTCATCCGTCCCGAGCCGCAGGCGATGTGGGCGCCCGCGCAATCCGAGTGGAAGGCGCAGGGCGAGTTCGTACCGGCGAGCGACGAGGATGGCGGCGGCCGCTGGGTCTTCGCCGAGCCGGTGCCGCGCGAGGGCTGGCCGCTCAGGTGGAACGACGTGCGCTTCACCGCGCAGACGACGCCGTTCCGCCACCTGGGCTTCTTCCCCGACATGGCGCCGGTGTGGAGCTGGATGCGCGAGCGCGTCGCCGGGCTCGACACCCCCGAATGCATGAACCTGTTCGGCTATACCGGCGTCGGTACGCTCGCCATGGCGAGCGCGGGGGCGAAGATGGTCCATGTCGATGCCTCGAAGAAGTCGGTCGAGGCGGCAAAGGCCAATGCGGCGCTGTCGGGGATGGCGGACGCGCCGATCCGCTGGATCGTCGACGATGCCGCCAAGTTCGTCGCCCGCGAAGTGCGCCGCAACCGACGCTATGACGGCATCCTGCTCGATCCGCCCAAATACGGCCGCGGGCCGGAGGGCGAGGTGTGGCGGCTGGAGGAGGATCTGCCGCGGCTGCTCGCCGACTGCCGCCGCCTGATCGACGCCGACAGCCGCTTTCTCTTCCTCACCGTCTATGCGGTGCGCATGTCGGCGCTGGCGATCCGCGAATTGCTCGCGCAACTGTTCGCCGACCTGCCCGGCACCGTCGAGGCGGGCGAACTCGGCGTGCGCGAGGAAGCGCGCGGCCTCGCCCTGCCGACCGCGATCTGGGCGCGCTGGAGCCGCTGACCGCTCGCCCTGCCGCGCTTTCGCCTCGTGGTGCGGCGCAGCAAGAAAACGTTACGGAACGCTCGTCGAAGAGAAGACTTGTCGTGTCTAGATGGCGGTCGACCACCGCCATGGAGGCTTTCGATGCAGTCCAACGATGATCTCGCCAAGCGCAACCGCAACGATTCGGAACTTCATCCGCTGTGGGGCCGACTCGCCCTGTTGATCTTCGGACTGACGGTGCTGGCGTTTCTGACCGCGATCGATCGGCCCGAATGGTTTCGGCTGAAACCGGCGACGGGAACCGCCGCGGCGATGGTCTATGCTTCGGATCATCAATCCTGACGCAACGTTCCATTGCGCCGGATCGGCGCGTCAGTCGGCGCCGATCCGCATCGCAGTCGCAGCGATCCAGGGGCCGCCGGCGGTCAGCAACAGGCTGATCGCCCCCAGCCATTGCAGCGCGCCCGCCGCGCCCTCCAGCGATCCCGCGCCGAAGACGAGCAGCGGGATCGCCAGCGGCAGCATCACCAGCCCCGCCACCGCACCGTCGCCGCGCAATCCGGCGACCAGCGCCGCCGTGGCGACCGCCAGCGCGGCGAGTCCCGGCGTGCCGATCAGCAGGCCGATCTCGACGCGCCCCAGCGTCGCCGCCGACAGGTCGAACAGCCCCGCCGCGACCACCGCCGCCAGCATCAGCGGCGGCGCGAACCCCAGCCAGTGCGCCACCGTCTTGGCGAAGGCGACCAGCACCAGCGGCACCTCGCGGACCGCGAACTGATCGATCACCCCCGCCTCGACATCCGGCGCGACCAGCCGCTCGACCGGCAGCAGCGCGGCGAGCAGCGCCGCCGCCCAGATCACCCCGCCGCCGATCCGCGTCAGCAGCGCCGCATCCGGCCCGACCGCGAACGGGAACAGCGTCGCGGCGAGCAGGAAGAACGCGACCGGCCACGCCGCGCCGCCGCCCGCCCACGCCCGGCGCAGGTCGCGCACCACGATCCGCGTCACACCCATCAGACGAGTGCCACCGCTTGCGCATCCGGCAGCGCGATCGGCTGATGCGTCGCCACCAGCGCGATTCCGCCCGCGGCCCGATGCGCGGCGATCAGGCTCTCGAGCCGCGCGATCCCCTCCGCATCGAGGCCGTTGGCCGGCTCGTCGAGCAACCAGATCGGTGCGTCGCTCCCCAGCACCCGCGCCATTCCGGCACGTCGCCGCTGGCCGGTCGACAGGATGCGCACCGGCACCTCGCCCAGACCGGCGAGCCCGACATCGACCAGCGCCGCCTCGGCCCGCGCGCCGATCCAGAAGGCGAGCGCGCGGACCAGCGGCAGTTCGGGATCGAGCGCATGCGCCTCCGTCAGCAGCGCCGCCGCGCCATCGCGCGTCACGGTGCCCGCCGCCGGGCGGAGCAGGCCGGCCGCGATCCGCAGCAGGCTCGACTTGCCGACGCCATTGGGTCCGCTCACCAGCGCCGCGTCGCCCGCACCGAGCGCCAGATCGACCCCCTCGAACAGCAGCCGCCCGCCGCGCACGCAGGCAATTCCGGCAAGCGCGAGCCGCGTCAATCGACCACGGCCTCTTCCAGCGCGTGCATGTCGTCGTCCGACAGGCCGAAATGGTGGCCGATCTCATGGATGGTGACGTGGCGGACGAGGTCGTCGAGCCGCACCCCCGTTTCCACCCACTCGGCCAGGATCGCCTGCCGGTAGAGGTGGACGGAATCGGGCATCGTGCCCGAATCCATCGACGATTTCTCGTCCAGCGGGCGACCGTGGTAGAGGCCGGTCAGGTCGAGCGGGTGCTCGATCCCGAGTGACGCCAGCGTCTCCGCATCCGCCTCTTCCTCGACGAAGAGCAGCACGTCGCCGAGGTGCGCGGCGAAGGCGGCGGGCAGCCGCGCGATCGTGTCGCGCGCGATCCCCTCGATCGCCGCGGCGTCCGGCGCCGACCCATAAGCATCTTGCCCGCTCATCGCCGCCGCCATACCCCGTCGTCCCGCCCTCCAGCAAGGAACACGCGACGATGATCGAGGCCCTCAGCGAAGCCGAACGCGCCGATGCGCTCGATGGCCTGCCGGAATGGGATTACGACGAGGCGCGTGATGCGATCACCCGCAGCCTGGTCTTCGCCGATTTCGTCGAGGCGTTCGGTTTCATGACGCAGGTCGCGCTGATGGCGGAGAAGGCGAACCACCATCCCGAATGGAGCAACGTCTACAACCGAGTCGAAATCCTGCTGACCACGCACGACGCGGGCGGCCTGTCGGGCCGCGACATCGAGATGGCCGAGGCGATCGACGCGATCGTTGATGAGTAAGGCACGACCCGCGCATATTCGTCATCCCCGCGCGGGCGGGGATCCATAATCACGTTGGTTGACGAAGGAGCCGCGCGGACAGTTGCTATGGATCCCCGCCTGCGCGGGGATGACGGAAATGATGGAAAGAGTGGCCAGCGCCCTACCGCAGCGAGCGCCGCATCCGCTTGCGCAAGGTCCCCGGCATCCAGCGCGCGGCGAAGCGCAGCCGTTCGGCGGTCTTGCCGACATAGGTGTGGACGGAATCGCCATGCACCGCCGCCCAGGCCGCTTCCGCGACGCGGTCGACCGGCGTCAGTTCGAGGCCGGCGCCGGTCACCGCCTCGCGGATCGAGCGGTTGGTGCCGCCCGCGACGCCGTCGAGCAGCGGCGTCTCGATGAAGCTCGGCAACAGGCAGCGCACCTTGATCCCCTCGCGGTACCATTCGCCGTCGAGCGCCTCGCTCAAACCGCGCACCGCGAACTTGGTCGCCGAATAGGTGGCGAGGCCGGACGATCCGTAGATACCCGAAGCGGAGGAGGTGTTGAGCAGCACCGACCCCGGCGTCCTCGCCAGATAGGCATGGCCGATCCGCGCGCCGTTGAGCACGCCGGTGAAGTTGATCGCCACCGTCCGGTCGATGTCGTCGAAGCTCGCCTCGGCGAGCGGCCCGCCGGTGCCGATCCCGGCATTGTTGAACAGGACGTCGAGTCGGCCGCCGCTCGCACGGGTGAAGGCATCGAGACTCGTCGTCCAGCCGTCGCGGTCGCGCACGTCCATCGCATAGCTTTCGGCCATGCCCGCGGGCAGCAGTGCCAGCGTCTCGGCGAGGCCCGCCGTATTGACGTCGGCGATACCGACCCGCCAGCCGCGGCTGGCGAACAGCCGCGCGACGGCACGACCGATGCCCGACCCGCCGCCGGTGATGAAGATCGCGCGCACCTCGCTCATGATACTCTCTCCACGTCGTCCGATTGTTGGACTTTCGCTTAGGCATCCCGCATCGTCGCCGCCGATGCCAGCAGAATCGCTCCGCTTCGACGCCGTCACCAAGCGATTCGGCGAGACGCTGGCGGTGGACGGCGTGTCGCTGGAGATCGCGGCCGGCACCTTCGTCGCGTTGGTCGGGACGTCCGGATCGGGCAAATCGACGCTGCTCAAGACGATCAACCGGCTGATCGAGCCCGACGGCGGCCGCGTGCTGATCGATGGCGCGGATGTCACCGCCGGCCCCGCCCCCGCGCTGCGGCGGCGGATCGGCTACGTCTTCCAGGAGATCGGCCTGTTCCCGCACATGACCGTCGCCGAGAACATCGGCATCGGGCCGCGGATCGCGGGCGCCGCGCCCGTCGATGTCGGCGCGCTGCTCGATCTCGTCGCGGGGGGGCGCCCCCCCCCCGCGCGGCCGCCCGCGGCGCGGGGGGGGGGGGGGGGGCGTCTGGGCCGGGGGCGGCCTTGCCGCCGCGACCGGGCGGGCGCTCCTGGTATTGACCACCGCGACCGAGGGGCTCGACGAACTG
>JBKBTU010000195.1:0-5017 GCA_046290715.1 Sphingomonas sp.
CCGGTCAACATCTTGCCGTTGAGCAGCAGACGGTCGCCGTGCTTCCACGTCGCCACCACCTCGGGCGTCAGCGTGTCGAGGTCGACGCGGATCGCGGCGCTGTCGGGCTGCCAGTCGACCTTGGGCCAGTCGGCGAGGTTCGGCGTCTCCAGATAGGCGGGGCCGCTGCCGTCGAGCGTGAAGTGCGCGTGGCGCGTCGCGGCGCAATTGGGGATCATCGCCACCGGCTTCGAGGCGGCATGCGTCGGCCAGTCGAGGATCTTGACGTCGAGGATCGTCGACAGCCCGCCCAGCCCCTGCGCGCCGATGCCGAGCGCGTTCACCTTGTCGAACAGCTCGATGCGCAGCGCCTCCAGGTCGTTCCTGGGACCGCGCGCCTTCAGCTGCCCCATGTCGATCGCGCCCATCAGCGATTCCTTGGCGAGCAGCATCGCCTTTTCCGCGGTGCCGCCGATGCCGATCCCGAGCATGCCGGGCGGGCACCAGCCCGCGCCCATCTGCGGCAGCATCTCGAGCACCCAGTCGACGATCGAATCGCTCGGGTTCATCATCTTGAACTTGGATTTGTTCTCGCTGCCGCCGCCCTTGGCGGCGACGTCGACCGACACCTTCGATCCCGGCACCATCTCGACGTGGAGCACGCTCGGCGTGTTGTCGCGGGTGTTGCGGCGGGTGAAGGCCGGGTCGGCGAGGATCGAGGCGCGCAGCTTGTTCTCGGGGTAGAGATAGGCGCGGCGCACGCCTTCGTCGATCACCTCCTGCAGGCTCCGGTCGCCGTCGAGGCGGCAATCCTGGCCCCATTTGACGAAGACGGTGACGATGCCGGTGTCCTGGCAGATCGGCCGATGCCCCTCGGCGCACATCCGGCTGTTGGTGAGGATCTGCGCGATCGCGTCCTTCGCCGCCGGGCTCCGCTCCGCCTGATACGCCTCGCCGAGCGCGCGGATATAGTCCATCGGATGGTAGTAGCTGATGAACTGCAACGCGTCGGCGACGCTCTCGATCAGGTCGGCGGGGCGGATGGTGACGGTCGGCACGGGCGAACTCCTTTGCGGCACGGTCCTTAAGGCGCACGCGCCCGCCCGCCAAGCGCGACGGCAACGCCTTCGGACGGGGTCGCACAGACGCCGCGAAAAGCCGCGGGAGGATCCGTCGTCGAAAAGCTTTATCAACGAGTTCGGGTCTAAGCCGGTGCCATGCCTCATCTCGCTCCACGCGGCCAATCGGATGCCGGACGCCCTTCGGGCTCCCTCGCGCACCTGCTCGGGCTGCGCGACGAGCATCACGAAGCGGATGCGCGCGCGCAGGCGATGCGACTGGCCGCGGTCGCGGCGATCTGGCCGTTCGCGCTGGCGGGACAGGGTTTCGCCAGCCTCTTGCTGCTCGTCGCGGCGATCGTCGCCGCGCAGGCGCTGCCGCCGGGCGAGAGCGTCGCGATCGTGGGCGCCGCCGCGCTGCCCGCGCTGCTCGCCACCACGCTGTTCTTCGCGCCAGCGCTGAGCGAGCGACCGCCGCACATCCGCAACCGCATCCTCGCGCTGGCCGCGACCGGGGTCGCCGCCGGACTGTCGTCGCTGCTCTGGGCGGCGACCCGCCTGCCTGCGGGATCCTTGCAGCTCGGCTGCTTCGTCGCCGCGGCGGGCGCGATCGGGATCGCGGCGATGGCGCTGCACCCCGTCCGGGTCGCGACGCTGGGGTTCGGGGCGGGGCTGGTCGGTATGCTGCCCATCCTGTCGGGCCAGCCGCTGCCGTCGCTGGTGGCGCTCGCGCTGCTCATCTGCCTCGCCGTCGCGACGCTCCGGCTCGCCGCGCTCGATGCCGGCTTGGTGCGGGATCGCGCCGCCGAGGCGAGCGAAGGCCGCCTCGCCGCCAAGATGATCGCCGAGTTCGAGAACCAGGGCACCGGCTGGTTCTGGGAGGCCGACCGCCACGGACGCCTCTCCTACATCTCCGCCAAGGTCGCCGCCGAGCTGCGTCGCCACGGCAGCGATCCGATCGGTCGCCCGCTTACCGACGTCTTCCGCATGGACAGCGTCGCGCCGGGGACCGAACGCACGCTCGCCTTCCACCTGTCGTCGCGCACGTCCTTCTCGGACTATATGGTGTGCGATGCCGGGCAGGTCGCGACCGATCCCGATGCGGAGCGCTGGTGGTCGATTTCGGGTCGCCCGGTGTTCGACGATCTCAGCCGTTTCCAGGGTTTCATCGGCTCTGGCAGCGATCTGACGGAAAAGCGCAAGTCGGACGCGGAAATCACGCGCCTCGCCCTCTTCGACGGTCTCACCGGCCTCGCCAACCGCCAGCGGATGCGCCAGAGCCTCGACAAGACGCTGCTGCAACAGCAGACCGGGCCGTACCGCCCCGCCTCGCTCTTCCTGATGGACCTCGACCGCTTCAAGGCGGTCAACGACACGCTGGGGCATCAGGCCGGCGATGCGCTGTTGAAGCAGGTCGCACAGCGCCTGCAGCGCACCGTCGGCGATGCCGGCCTGGTCGGACGGCTCGGCGGCGACGAATTCCAGGTCCTGCTGCCCGGCATCGACAACCGCGATACGCTGACGACGCTCGCCAAGGAGCTGATCGGCGGCCTGTCCCAGCCCTATTTCATCGCCGGCGTCTCCGTCTCGATCGGCTGTTCGATCGGCATCGCGATCGCGCCGCATCACGGCGAGGATGCCGAGGAGCTGATCCGCAACGCCGACCTCGCGCTCTATGCGGCCAAGGCCGACGGGCGCGGCGTCCACCGCTTCTATTCGGACGAGATGCTCGCCGGCGCCAAGAGCCGCAAGGCGCTCGAAGACGATTTGCGCGCGGCGTTGGGCGACGGCGGCTTCACCCTCGCCTACCAGCCGGTCGTTTCGACCGCGGAAGCGCGGATCGTCGGCTATGAAGCGCTGCTGCGCTGGACCCATCCGACGCGCGGCGTCATCTCACCCGCCGATTTCGTGCCGGTGGCGGAGGAATGCGGACTGATCGAGGGCTTGGGCGAATGGGTGCTGCGCACCGCCTGCGACGAGGCGGCGACTTGGCCCGGCGATGTCCGCGTCGGCGTCAACGTATCGCCGATCCAGTTCGCCAATCCCGCCTTTCCCGCCCTGATCGCGTCCGCGCTGGCGCACAGCGGGCTCGCGCCGGAGCGGCTGGAGCTGGAGATCACCGAGGGCGTGTTCCTTGAGGGGTCCAACTCGACCGATACGATGTTCCGCGCGCTGAAGGGCCTTGGGGTCCGCCTGGCGCTCGACGATTTCGGCACCGGCTATTCCAGCCTGGGCTATCTGCGCACCGCGCCGTTCGACAAGATCAAGATCGACCAGAGCTTCGTGCGCGGCGCGGCGCAGCCGGGCAACCGCAACGCGGCGATCATCCGCGCGATCGTCACGCTCGCCGACACGCTCGGCATGGAGACGACGGCGGAAGGTGTCGAGATCCAGGACGAGATCGACCTCGTCCGCGACCTCGGGTGCAGCCACATCCAGGGCTATGTCTACGGCCGCGGCGCGTCGGGCGCCGAGGTCATCGCCCAGTTGGGCGGCGGCCGCGTCGAACCGGTCGGCCACAAGGTCAGCCGTGCGCCGCGCACCAAGATGCTGCGCTCCGCCCGGATCGCGGTCGGCCCTACGCAGGGCGACGTGCGCATCCGCGATATCTCGGCCGGGGGCGCGATGATCGACGGCATCGACATCGGCGGCGATGCGGTGGGGCTCGACGTGCTGATCGAACTCGTCGAGGACCAGATGTTCGCCGCGCGCATCGCCTGGGCGAAGGACGGCAAGGCGGGCCTGCAGTTCAACGAGACGTTCAACGTCGAACGTCTCGCCAATCTGCCCAGCCGCATCGCCCGCCGCGTCTGACGATCCGGCGCCGCGGCGTTAACACCGCCTTTACCACGATCCCGATACGTCCCGATATCCGCCGGACGGGATCTGGCGTCTCTTCAGGGACTTCTCTCCGATGACCATGCAGGCCGCGATCGATCTCAACAGCCTGGGCCTCGACGAGGCGGCGGTGCAGGCGATGCGCTTCGCCGGCGGCGTCGAGATCGAGAACCCGCATATCGACATGGTCATGGCGCCGCGCTTCCTCAACGCCGACGAATGCGCGCTGCTCACCGCGATGATCGACGCCAACCGCCGCCCGTCCGCGGTCGCTTGGGGCGGCGCGAGCGCGCGCACCAGCGAGACCTGCGCCTTCGACGGCAGCGAACCTCTGGTCCAGTTGCTCGACCTGCGCATCTCGCTGTTCCTCGGCGTCGGCCCACAGTTCGGCGAGCCGATTCAGGGCCAGCGCTATGCCGAGGGGCAGGAGTTCAAGCTCCACACCGATTATTTCGAGGCGACGCATCCCGACACGCGGACCAACGCCGCGCGCTGCGGCCAGCGCACCTGGACCGCGATGATCTACCTCAACGAACCCGAGGCGGGCGGCGAGACCTTCTTCCACTATCTCGGCCACGACTTCGTGCCCGAGACCGGCACGATGCTCTGCTGGAACAACGTGGATGCGGAGGGCAAGCCCAACCCCCGCACGCTGCACCAGGGCAAGCCGGTGATCCGCGGCACGAAGTACATCGTCACCAAGTGGTTCCGCGAACGCCCCTGGGCAGGCCCCGCCGCGCCGGCGACGACGCCGAAGCGCAAGGCCCGTGCGATCAAGGGCCGGCGCTGACCTGAAGTCCGTGGGGCTTCGATGCGAGAGTCTCGCCCGGCATGAGGCCGTCACCCCGGCTGCGGGCCGGGGTCGCGCTTATCCCGCCGACGATGAACAGCGGAACCCCGGCTCAAGTCCGGGGTGACGCGAAGCGGGCGCTCTCGGCACGCAGAGCGGCCCTCCGGTTCGGCAGTCCGAAAGCCGATATGGACCGAACCGGGCACCCGGCGCCCGGCACCCAAAAAATTTTCGTTCCCGGCCCGTTCCCTTGCGCTTTGCGAAACCCGCGGAAGTCCACGCGTCGCGCTTGCCGCGCCGACTTCCCGACCCGGCTGCGCTTCGGAACCGCATCGCTTCATCGACATTAACC
>JBKBTU010000196.1:0-4988 GCA_046290715.1 Sphingomonas sp.
CCCGGACGGCCGTTTCGACGCCGTAATAACCCTGGCGGGTGATTACATCGCGTTGGTCGTGGTGGTCGAGTTCGACATCATCGTGTCGTTCGCCATCATCGTGTCGTTGGCCATCATGCCACCGTTCGACGCGCCGTCGACGGCGGTCATGTTGTCGCTCATGGTGCCCATGTCGTCGGTGGTGTTGAGGTCGGTGACCATCGTGTTGTCGGTGGTGGTTTCGGTCTTCGGGCCACAAGCCGACACGGCGAGCGCGGCGCCGGCGATCAGCGAGCCGGTCAGGACCTTGGAGATGAGTGCACGCATTGGAAGCTCCCTAGATAAGGATTTGGACGGCTTGCTGGCCCTTTAATTCCCAAATCGCGGTGGACATTAATCGCATAACGTCCGCCCCTCAAGCCTCGTTTTCCGCGCTTACGCCTCGGCAGGGCAGGAAAGCGACGAGAGGAACGCCGGCGCAGTCAACGCCAGCGCCGCGTCAAAGGTTGCGAGCATCGGGTCGCGGCCCAGCGCGGCGAGGCTGGTGACCGGATATTCGGGCAGGCCGCAGGGGACGATACCGTTGAAATGATTGAGGTCCGGCGCGACGTTGACGGCGAGGCCATGCATCGTGATCCAGCGCCGCACGCGGACACCGATCGCGCCGATCTTGGCCTCCGGCCCGCCGTCGCGCGTCCAGATGCCGACCCGGCCCTCGGCGCGGAATGCTGCGATGCCGAGATGCGCCAGCGCCGCGATCACCCAGCCCTCGACACCGTGGACGAAGCAGCGCACGTCGCGGCCGCGGCGGCCGAGGTCGAGCACCATGTAGACGATGCGCTGACCGGGGCCGTGATAGGTGTATTTGCCGCCGCGCCCGGTCGCGATCACCGGAAAGCGCGGGTCGATCAGGTCGCTGCCCACCGCGCTGGTGCCGGCGGTGTAGATCGGCGGATGCTCGAGCAGCCAGATGAGCTCGCGCGCCTCGCCCGCCAGCACCGCCGCGGCACGCGCCTCCATCGCGGCAAGCGCTTCGTCATAGGGGGTCAGCCCCGGCGACACGCGCCATTCGATCCCGTCGATTCCGTCCCCGTCGATCCTGTTCATCGTTGCCCCGTCCATCGCCGCCATGTGTGCGACGTGGCGGCGGCTTGCAAGCCGGGCGCCTGCGTTGGCGAGTGGCCAAGCCGCGGCGCTTGGGCTAACCGGGCGGCATCACCGCGGGACAGGGGACAGGCGATGGTCAGGATGGGCAATGTGTGGGACCGCACCCTCGAAGTGCTGAACGGCCGCGGCGGCATGCTCGCGGGCGTTGCCGTCCTGACCCTGTTCGTGCCGGCCGCGATCAACGCCGCCTATGCCGCCTACGTCCCCGCGGGCGGCATGCCGCGTGCCTTTGGCGCCCTCGCGCTGACGCTCGCGACGACGGTGGCGGCGCTGTGGGGGCAATTGTGGATCATCGCCGCCGCGGTCGATCCGGCCACGGACCGCGCCGCGGCGCGGCGGCAGGCGGATGCGCGGCTGCTGCCCGCGATCGGCGTCGGGCTGTTGCTGGCGGTCGTGGTCTCGCTGGCGTTCCTCCCGACGGTCGCGCTGCTGGCGGCGGCGGGCGTCGATCTCTCGGCGATGATGAACGGCGGCCAGACGGCGGTGACCGCGCCGGGAGCGGCGGGCCTCGCCGGGCTGTACACGCTCGTGATGCTGGTCGTGCTGCTGTTCCTGGGGGCGCGCATGCTGCCACTCTACGCCGTCGTGCTGCGCGAGCGCCTGGCGGTCGGCGCGATCGCGCGGAGCTGGCGGCTGACCCGCCGCCACACGTGGCGGATCGTCGGCGTGCTGCTGCTGTTCCTGGTGGTGCTGCTGATCGCCACCTGGGCGGCGCAGTCGGTGGTCGGCCTGATCGTCCGCCTGATCCTGGGACCGGATGCCCGGGCGACCGTCGCGCTGATCGCGGCTCTGGCGGGGCAGGCGGCGTCGACCGCGCTGACGCTGATCGCCGTCGTCTTCTCCGGCCAGCTTTACGTCGCGCTCGTCGCGCGCGAACAGACGTTGCGCGAGCGCCGGGCGCAGGCGGCATGAGGATCACGCTCGCCGCCCTGCTGAGCGACGCCTGGACGCTGTTCCGCCGCGAGGCCGACCTGCTGCTGCGCATCGCCGGCTTCTTCTTCTTCGTCCCGACCTATGCGCTGCTGCTGCTCGTCGGGCCGCTGCCGATGCCCGATGCCGCGATTTCCGACACGCAGGCGCGCGCCCAGGCCTGGATGACGCAGCTCGATGCCTGGGTCGGCGATTACGGGTTCGGCTCGGTCGCGGCTTACGCGATCACCTATTTCGGGCTCGCGCTGGTCTTCTGCCTGTTCCTCGATCCGGTCCGGCCGACGGTGGGGGAGGCGCTGGGCACCGCCGCCAGGCGTTTCCCGCGCTTCATCCTCGCCATGGTCGTGGTCTCGATCCCCGCGGGCGCGGGCATGTACCTGCTGTTGCTGCCGGGACTGTGGCTGATGAGCCGCTTCATGCTCGCCGGTCCGATCCTGTTCGCGCGGGCGCCCGATGCGCCGCCGATCGGCGCGATCGCCGCGGTCGGCCGGTCGTGGCGGGCGACGCGGCGCGCGCAGCTGTCGCTGCTCGGTGCGATCGTCACCGTCTACCTCGCCGCGATCCTCGCGGGACAGCCGTTCATGCTGTTCGCACGCTGGCTGGGCGGAGAGAACGGCGGCAACCCGCTCGGCGTCGCGATCGCCGATGCGCTCGCCGCGGCCGTCGCGATGCTGACGCAGCTTGCCGGCGGGCTGATCGCGATCGCCGCCTATCGCCGGCTGTCGGCGCCCTCCGCCAGATAGGGCACGTGCCGCCCCATCTCGGGCGGCAGCAGCCCGAGCGCGCGCGGGTCGGGAAAGGTCTCGATCGTCCGCTTCACCGCGACGAACCCTTGCGCGCGGTAGAAATTGAGCGCCGAGGGGTGGTCGAGCGTGCAGGTGTGCACCCACAGCCGCCGCACCCCCGGCAGCCAGGCGCGCGCCATCGCCTCCGCCATCAGCCAGCGCCCGTGGCCCTTGCCGGCGAGTTCCGGCACCAGCCCGAAATAGGAGAGTTCGCAGGCGCCCTCGTCGCGGAAGTCGAGTTCGAGCAGTCCGACCTCGATCCCCGCCGGATCGACCGCGGCGAACACCTGTACCCCGGCATCGTGGACGATCGCGGTCAGCGCCGCATCGTCCATCGCGAGGCGCGAATACCACAGCCACGGCCCGCCGACGCGGCGGAACAGCGCGCGGTATTTGGCGGGATCGGGCTGCGGCCAGCGCACCAGCCGCAGCGGCGAGGCGGGGAGGGGACGCAGTGCCGGCCGCCGCGTCATCTCCAGCGTGGTGACGATCGTCGCCAGCTCGTGCGGCGAGACCGGGGTCAGCCCCATCGCCTCACTCCCAAGTCGCGACCGGCGGCAGGCTCATCAGGATCGCATCGATGTTGCCGCCGGTCTTGAGCCCGAACAGCGTGCCGCGATCGTAGACGAGGTTGAATTCGGCATAGCGCCCCCGCCATGCGCGCTGCTGCGCCAGCTCGTCCGGCCCGAACGGCTGGTGCATCCGCCGCCGGACGAGACGCGGGTAGACGTCGAGGAACGCCTCGCCGACCGCGCGGGTGAAGGCGAAGTTCGCGTCGAAATCGCCCTCCAGGTGATCGTAGAAGATGCCGCCGACGCCGCGATGGACCTTGCGGTGGGGGATGTAGAAATACTCGTCCGCCCACGCCTTGAACCGCGGATAGTGCGCCGGGTCGTGCGCATCGCAGGCGGCCTGCATCGCGGCGTGGAAGTCGGCGGTGTCCTCGGCGACCGGCAGCGGCGGGTTGAGGTCTGCGCCGCCGCCGAACCAGCGCTTGGTGGTGACGAGGAAGCGCGTGTTCATGTGCACCGCCGGCACGTGCGGATTGGCCATGTGCGCGACGAGGCTGATGCCGGTCGCGAAGAAGCGCGGATCGTCGCCGGCGCCGTGGATGGTCTTGCCGAACTCGCCCTCGAACGTGCCGCCGACGGTCGAGACGTTGACGCCGACCTTTTCGAATACGCGCCCCTTCATCACCCCGCGCACGCCGCCACCGCCGGGCTCGCCCGAGGGATCGACGCGGTCCCATGGCGTATAATCGAACGCCGCATCGGAGCCCGCCTCGCGCTCGATCGCCTCGAACGCCGCGCAGATGCGGGTGCGCAGCGATTCGAACCAGTGGCGGGCGGCGGTCTGTTCGGCGTCGAGGGTCAGCATGGGGCGGGCTTAGCGGGCGCGGGGCCGCGGTGTCGATGGGGCGGATTGTCTCACGCGGAGGGCGGGATCGATAGACGGTCGAAACCCGTACGGCTGAATATCGGCTGGTCCTGCACGTTCGGCACGTTCCATCCATTGCTGGTCATCCCGCGCGCGGGCTGGCAAGCGGGGGGGATGACACCTCCGGCACGACGATCCCTGTTTCGCGGTCTCCGCGTCGCGGCGGTGAGTTCGGCGTTCGTCTGCGCGATGGTCGCGGCGGCGGGCTATTTCGACGGCGATCCCGTCCACGTCTATCCGGCCCGACCCCCGGCGAGCGGCGTGGCGGTGGTCAACGTCTCGGGCGACATGGGGCTGCGCTTCCTGCTCGGCGCCTCCACCTCGCGCGGGCTGACCGAGCATCACGTCACCGTCGTCGGCGTCGCATCGCCCGTCGTGTTCCGGCGGCGGCGTACGCGGGCGGAGGTCGACGCCTTCGTCGCCGACGTCGTGCGCACCGCGCTCGCGCGGACCGGAGCGCAGCGGGTCGTCGTGATGGGGCAATCCTATGGCGCGGACATCGTGCAGACCGGCCTGGCGCACCTGCCCGCCGCGTTGCGGAAGAAGGTCGCGGCGATCATCCTCGTGCTGCCGGGCGACGCCGTCTACTTCCGCGCCGATCCGACCGGCTGGGCCTATCGCGGCACGCCCGACAGCGTCGCGACGACCACGGCGAATACGCTGACCTGGGCGCCGCTCACCTGCATCTAC
>JBKBTU010000197.1:0-4969 GCA_046290715.1 Sphingomonas sp.
AACGCCTTGTCGGCGTCGCGCGCTGCCGATTTCGCAGCAAGCTTCGCGCTGCGGTCGCCGGCGGCGGCGATATGCCCGGTCGTGGCGGTGCAGCCGACCATCGTGCCGCCGAGCACCAGCGCGGACATGCCGAAGGTCAGGATCAAACGTGGCGTCATCGAAATGCCCCCCAAATACCGGCCGGACTCAGCGGCCCTTTTTCGCCGGCGGCAGCTGCGCGACCAGCGCTTCCACTTCCGGCACGGCGCCGAGCAGCGCATCGAGCGCCTCGGTCACCAGATCCTGTGCGGATCGGTTGGTAATCGCCGAGGCGAGCCGCAGGCGCAGGTGGCGGTCGGCGTCGACGCGCAGCGTGAAAGCAGCTTTGCCGCCGTGCTGCGTCTCGCGGCGAATGCGGGTGGCGGTGGCGACCGACACGGACTTCACCGCCGCGGGCGATTCGATCTGGGCGGCGAGCAGTTCGCGCTGCACCAGCACCGTCGGCACCGGCCCGGTGTCCGCGGCGGGTGTCACGGCCGGAGCAGGCGCGGCGACGACGACCGGTGCGGCCACGGGCGCAGGTGCAGACCCAGCCGCGGGAACCGGCTCGCTGGTCCCCATGTCGTTCCAGCCGAGGTCGTCGACCCCATGGCTAACGCCGCCGAAGCCGCCGAATCCCTGGCTGCGCATCGCGGGGCGTGCCTGCCCCTTGCGGGCGAGCAGACCCGACGAGAGCGAGGCCATCGGCTTGGACGATCCGAACATCGGCTCAGCCCCCTACCACGCGGCGGCCGAAACCGCTCGCTGCCGGACGCTGTCCGAAGCCCGGACCGCCGGAGGCGGTCGGCACGCTGAACACGGTGCGGCGGAAGTTCTTTTCGAGCCGGTCGGCGATATAGGTCCACAGCTGGCCGACCTCGCCGGCAGACTTGCCGTTCGGATCGACCTCCATGACCGTGCGGCCGTCGATCATCGATGCCGCGAAATCGGTGCGCTGGTGAATCGTGATCGGCGCGACCGTGCCGTGCTGCGAGAGCGCGACCGCGGCGTCCGAGGTGATCCGCGCCTTGGGCGTCGCCGCATTGACGACGAAGATCAGCGGCTTGCCCGCCCGGTCGCACAAGTCGACGGTGGCACCGACCGCACGCAAGTCGTGCGGGGAAGGCCGGGTCGGCACGACGACCAATTCGGCGACGTTGATGACGCTCTGGATCGCCATGGTGATGGCGGGCGGCGTGTCGATCATCGCAAGCTTGAAGCCCTGCTGGCGCAGGATCTCGAGATCGGCCTGCAACCGCGCCACCGTGGTCTGCGCGAACGCCGGATATTCGGCGGTCCGCTCGTTCCACCAATCGGCCAGGCTGCCCTGCGGATCGATGTCGATCAGCACGACGGGGCCGTAACCCGCCATCTGCGCCTGCACGGCGAGGTGGCCCGACAAGGTCGTCTTGCCCGAACCGCCTTTTTGCGATGCCATCGCGAGAACGCGCATAGGCCCCCTTCAAGTAAATTGCCGCTATCCCGTCATGAGACCTGCCAGAGCGAGCCTAAAAAGCGGTTAATGGTGGCGGATGCGCGATGACGCTTTGCCTGGCGCCCGCGTCGGGGCATGATGGACCCAATTGGGTTAAGAGGGTGACAAGCATGCGTAACGTCGGTTGGATCGCTGGCGCAGTGGGGATCGCGGCGATGGCGGCGGCCGCGGCGCCGGCGCAGAACGTCAAGTCGGGCGTCGATGCCTGGAGCCGCGGCGACTATCAGGCCGCGGTTACGCAGTGGCGCGGCCCGGCGGTGGCGGGCGACGCCGACGCGCAGTTCAACCTCGGCCAGGCGTACAAGCTTGGCCGGGGCGTGCCGCTCGATCCGGCGCTGGCGGAAAGCTGGTTCCGCAAGGCGGCGTTGCAGGGCCACCCGCAGGCGGAGGACAATTACGGGCTGGCGCTGTTCCAGGCCGGCCGCGAGGCGGAGGCGGCGCCGTGGCTCGAGAAATCGGTGCGCCGCGGCGAACCGCGCGGGCAGCTGGTGCTCGGCACGATGCTGTTCAACGGTGACGGCGTCGCGCGCGATTACCCGCGCGCCTATGCGCTGATGACGCTGGCGTCGCAGGCCGGCCTCAAGTCCGCCTCGGAGACGCTGGCGCAGATGGACCAGTATATCAGCCCCGCGGATCGCGAACGGGGCACCGCGCTGGCGCGCCAATATGCCACCGACCTCCGCGCCGCGCCCGCCGGCCCGCCCTCGGGCCGCAACGCCGTCGCCGCCCTCGACGTGCCGCCGTCGCGCGTACCGAGCGCGCAGCCTTCGCCGAGCCGGCTGCCCGCACGTGGCGGCCCGGCCCGCGTGCCGGCGCCGTCGCCGGATCGGCCGGTCAACGATCGCATTGCCGAGCATCGCTCGCCCTCGCCTGCCCCCACCCGCACGCCCGTGGCGGAGCGGACCGGCGGCAATTGGAAGGTGCAGCTCGGCGCGTTCAGCACGCAGGCGAACGCCGCCACGCAATGGGCGCGCGTCCGCGGCAAGCTCGGCGGCGCGCAGCCGGTCTACGCCAAGGCCGGCAGCGTCATCCGCCTGCAAGCCGGCGGCTTCGCCTCCAAGTCGGCGGCGCAGAAGGCCTGCGCGGCAGCGGGCGTCGCCTGCGTCGTCGTCGCGCCCTGAGGGCGATCATTCGACCCAGTCGGCGCGGGGATACCCCTGGGCGTAGAGCAGCGCGGAAAGGTCGCCGTGATCGATCCGCGCGGCAGCCGCCGCCGCGACGATCGGCTTGGCGTGATAGGCGACACCCAGGCCGGCGCGGCGGATCATCGCGAGGTCGTTCGCACCATCGCCGACCGCAAGGCTCAGCGCCGGATCGATGCCGGCGGCGGCGATCGCCGCGAGCAACGTCTCCTCCTTCGTCGCCGCGCCGACGATCGGCTTCGCCACCAGGCCGGTCAGCCGCCCCGCTTCGATCAGCAGGACGTTGGCGATCGCGCGCGAGAAGCCGATCGCCTCGGCCACCGGTTCGGCGAAGCGGGTGAAGCCGCCCGACACCAACACGGCGTCCGCGCCGTTCGCGCGCATCGTGCCGATCAGCGCCTTGGCACCGGGCATGATATGGACCCGCTCGGCGAGACAACGCGCGATCACCTGCTCGTCGAGGCCCTTCAGCAAAGCGACGCGGGCATCCAGCGCCCCCTCGAAATCGAGCTCGCCGCGCATCGCCGCTTCGGTCACCGCCGCGACCTCCGCCTTGATCCCGGCATAGTCCGCGAGCTCGTCGATGCACTCGACGGTGATCATCGTCGAATCCATGTCGGCGACGATCAGGCGCTTTCGCCGCGTCGCGGTCGGCTGGACGACGACGTCGCTGCGGTCGAACGCGCCCTCCAGCGCCTCGCGCGCAGCGGCCGGGGCATCGTTGAACGTCAGGTCTGCGGCGATGCCCTCGTCGAGCCAGTGCCACGCCTGCGGTGCGCAGCCCGCGGCGGCGAGCCGATCGACCGCCGCCGACAGGTCGCCTCCGCCCAGCGCATCGCCTATGAGCGTCGCCGTGAACATCGCCGTCTCCCACCCCAAAGCCAGGGTCGCGCTCATCGCAGGGCCGACCGCCAGCGGCAAGTCCGCTGCGGCGATCCGCCTTGCCGAGCGGTACGACGGCGTCGTGATCAACGCGGATGCGAGCCAGGTCTATGCCGACCTCCGCATCCTCACCGCCCGCCCGAGCGCCGCCGAGGAGGCGTTGGTGCCGCATCGCCTCTTCGGTCATATCGACGCCGCCGACGCCGGCTATTCCGCCGCGCGCTGGGCGGAGGAAGCGCGTGGCGCCGTCGCCGCTGCGCACGATGAGGGGAAGCTGCCGATCCTCGTCGGCGGTACCGGTCTCTACCTGCGCACGCTGATCGACGGCATCGCGCCCGTCCCGCCGATCGATCCCGCGATCCGTGCCGCGATCCGCGCGCTCCCCGTCGCGGAGGCGCACCGCCTGCTGACCGAGGCGGACCCCGCAGCCGCCGCGCGCCTGGCGCCGGCCGACACGACGCGCGTCGCCCGCGCGCTGGAGGTCGTGCGTTCGACCGGCCGCCCGCTCGCGCACTGGCAGGGGCAGCGGGTCGGCGGCATCGGCGAGCATGTCGCACTCGCCGCCGCCATCCTGCTGCCGGATCGCGACCGGCTGATCGAGCGGATCGACGATCGTTGCCGCGCGATGTTCGAGGGCGGCGCGGTGGAAGAGGTCGCCGCATTGCTGGAGCGGAACGACGTGCCCGAAGACGCTCCGATCCGCCGCGCGATCGGCGTCCCTCCGCTTGCGGATTATCTGGCGGACGCAGCGACTTACCAGCAGGCTCTGGCACGCGTGCAGCTCGACACCCGTCGGTATGCCAAACGCCAGTACACGTGGTTCCGACATCAACCGCCGCAGTCGTGGCGGAGGGCGACAGATTCGAACGAATTATATGCATCTCTAGCAAGTTTATTATAGGTTAGGGTTGACCCCCCGCCTCGACCCCGCTACCCGCCGCCGCACCGAAGTTGCTGGTGGAGACGAACCGTGGGCGAAAAGAGCGGAGCAGACATCCTGGTCGAGGCGCTGTGCGATCTCGGCGTGGAGGTCGTGTTCGGCTATCCGGGCGGTGCCGTCCTGCCGATCTACGATGCCATGTTCCGGTCGGGACGGATCAAGCACATCCTCGTCCGCCACGAACAGGCGGCGACGCACGCGGCGGAGGGCTATGCGCGCTCGACCGGCAAGCCCGGCGTCGTGCTCGTCACCTCGGGGCCCGGCGCGACCAACGCGGTCACCGGCATCACCGACGCTCTGCTCGACTCGATCCCGATGGTCGTCATCACCGGCCAGGTGCCGACCGCGCTGATCGGCACCGATGCCTTTCAGGAAGCAGACACCGTCGGCATCACCCGCCACTGCTCCAAGCACAATTATCTGGTGAAGGACCCGGCGAAGCTCGGCCCGACGATCCACGAGGCGTTCCATATCGCGACCAGCGGCCGCCCC
>JBKBTU010000198.1:0-4949 GCA_046290715.1 Sphingomonas sp.
CTCCCCCCCCCCGGTGATGCTTTCGGGCCTTTAACGTTCTGAGCGTGCGCAGACACATCGTTGTTCCGAGAGTTGCGCAGCCGGAACGAAGCGGGCCACCGAACATTTCATCTCCGGCATCCACGCTCAGGAGGTTCTATGCGTAAGGTTCTTGGATTGGTCGTCGTGGCCGGCGCGCTCATGGTCAGCGCGTGCAACACCGTCGAGGGCGTAGGCAAGGACGTGAGCTCGGCCGGTAAGACCGTTGCGAAGACCGCCGACGACGCGAAGTAATCGCTGCCGACCGATGTCGGCCGTAATGAGAAAGGGCCCCGCTTCACGATGAGGCGGGGCCCTTTTTCATGGGCAGCACGAACAGGCTGTCGTCAGGCCTCGACGATCTCGGAACCAGCCTCCCGCGATCGCTTCCGCTCGGTGAACCAGATCCCGATGATCGCAAGCTCGTAAAGCACGATCAGCGGCACCGCGAGCAGAACCTGGCTCATCAGATCGGGCGGCGTAAGCACCGCTGCGATCGCGGTAGCCCCGACGATCGCGTAACGTCTCGCTCCTATCAGTTGCTTGCGCGTCACAATGCCTGCTCTCTCGAGCAGCATCAGCAGCACCGGCAACAGGAATGCGAGACCGAACGCGAACAGGAACTGCATGACGAACGACAGGTAGTTGCCGATACCGGGCAAAGCCTCCTGATGGACGCCGCCGATATTCCCCTGGAAGCTGAGCAGGAAGTGGAGGGCCATGGGGATGGCCATGTAATACGCAAGCGCGGCGCCGGCGCAGAACAGGACCGGGGTCGCGAGAAGAAACGGCAGCAGCGCGCGCTTTTCCTTGCGGTAGAGCCCCGGCGCGACGAACTGCCAGAGCTGGTTCGCGATCACCGGAAACGCGATCATCATCGCCGAGAAGAAGGCGACCTTCACCTTGACGAAGAACGCCTCGAAAATCTGCGTGTAGATCAGCGTCTTCTGCCCTGCCGACAGCAGCGGCTGGACGAGGAAGGCGAAGATCCCCTCGGCGAAATAGTAGCTGACGCCGAACGCGAGCACGATCGCGACGATGCAATAGAGCAGCCGCTTGCGCAGCTCGATCAGGTGATCGAGCAACGGTGCACGGCTGGCGTCGATCTCGTTCTCTGGCTCGGTCATGACGGCATGCTGTCGGGCCGTGGTGCGGCGTGATGCTCGGGAGCGGGCGCGACGACGGGCTTTTCGACCATGACCGGCGGCGCGTCCTCGTGAGCCACCGGCTCGGCCGCCGCTTCAGCCTCGGCGTCGGAGGTGGCGGGATGCTCGGCCATGATCCGCGCATTCTCCGCCGCCCAGCGCTTTTCCATTTCCTCGAGTTCGGCCTCGCGCACCATATTATCGAAGCCCTGGCGGAATTGCCGCGAGATGCCACGTGCCTTGCCGACCCAATAGCCGACGACGCGCATCGCCTTCGGCAGATCCTTGGGACCGATCACGACCAGCGCCACGATCGCGACCAGCAGGAACTCGCTCGAATCGATATTGAACATGGATGGCCGGCGTCAGCGGGCGGGCTGGATCAGCGGTCTTCGCCGATGCCGTCGCGCACGCGATTGCCGTCGCGGTCGAACGCGGGGTCGGCGGCCTTCTGCGCCTCGATCCTGGGCGCCGGCTTCTTCGGCGCGTCGTCGTCTTCGGCCATGCCCTTCTTGAAGTTCTTCACGCCCTTCGCGACATCGCCCATCAGGTTCGAGAATCGTCCGCCGCCGAGCAGCAGGATCGCGACGACGGCGAGGACGAGCAGATGGATCGGGCTGAAACTGCCCATGGCATGTCTCCTAGAACAGCCCTCCATCTAGTCGCTCTCGTCGGCCTTTTCCACCTCCAAAGCTTGTGCGCCGACATCGACCGGATCGAGCAATCCGGCGCTGCGCAGATCGTCGATCCCGGGCAGGTCGCGGCGGCTCTCCAGCCCGAAATGCGCCAGGAACCCGGGCGTCGTCGCATAGGTGAGCGGCCGGCCGGGAACGTCGCGGCGACCGGCGGGACGGATCCAGCCTGCCTCCATCAACACGTCGAGCGTCCCCTTCCCCGTCTGCACGCCGCGGATCGCCTCGATCTCGGCGCGGCTGACGGGCTCGTGATAGGCGATGATCGCGAGCGTCTCGACGCCCGCCCGGCTCAGCCGGCGCACGGCGTCGCTTTCCCGGCGTAGCGCACCCGCGAGATCGGGCGCCGTCTCGAAATGCCAGCGCTCGCCACGGCACACGAGCGCGATGCCGCGTCCGGCATAATCCTCCGCCAGCACCGCCAATGCGGCGCGCACGTCGACCCCGCCGACATAGGCACGGATCGAATCGACGCCGAGCGGTTCTGCGGCGGCGAACAGCACCGCCTCGACCGCCCGGACGCCGTCGTCGCGCGGGCTCATCGCAGCGCCCTGACATAGAGCGGCGCGAACGGTTCCCGCTGCCGCAGCTCCACCCGCCCCTGCTTCGCCAGTTCGAGGGCGGCAAGGAAGGACGAGGCGAGCGCCGAGCGCCGCAACCGCCCCGACCCGTCGGGCAGGAAGCTTTCCAGCGTCGACCAGTCGATCCGCGTGCCCACCAGCCGCGACACGCGGTCGAGCGCCGCCTCCAGCGTCATCACCTCGCGCGAGGCGACAACGTGCATGACCGGCCGGTTGCGCGCGCTGATCCGGCCATAGGCGGCGATGAGGTCGTAAATCTCCGCCTGCCATCGCGAGCGGCGCACCTCGACGAGACCCGACGGCGCGCGCCGGGTGAAGACGTCGCGCCCCAGCCGATCGCGCGCCATCAGCCGCGCACCCGCCTCGCGCATCGCCTGCAAGCGCTCGAGGCGGAGTTGCAGGCGCAACGCCATATCTTCGGCATCCGGCTCATCCTCGCTCGCGCGCGGCAGCAGCAGCGCCGACTTGAGATAGGCGAGCCAGGCCGCCATCACGAGGTAATCCGCGGCCACCTCCAGCGCCAGCGACTGGCGCTGGCGGATATAGCCGAGATACTGCTCGACAAGAGCGAGGATCGAGATGCCACGCAGATCCACCTTCTGCGCGCGCGCCAGCGTCAGCAGCAGGTCGAGCGGCCCTTCCCAGCCTTCGAGGTCGAGCGTCAGTTGTTCGGGCTGCGCCACCGTCAGACGAGCGCGAGGAAGGCGTCGCGACGCGCGACAAGTTCGGCGAAATCGCCCTGCGGCAGGGTGCGGGCGGCCATCGCCCGATCCAGCCGCGCGCGTGCCGCCGGCGCGATCTTGTCGAGCCGCCCGGCGATCTCCACCATCTCGTCCATCCGCGCCCAGCAATCGAGCACCAGATCGCAGCCCGCGGCGATCGCGCCGGCCGCCTTGTCGCCGGCGGTGCCGGACAGCGCCTTCATGTCGATATCGTCGGTCATCAGCAGCCCGTCGAAGCCGATCGCGCCGCGGATCACCTGCTCGATGACGGTCGGCGAGAGCGTCGCCGGGCGGTCGCGATCCCAGGCTTCGAAGACGATGTGCGAGGTCATTCCCATCGGCGCGTGCGCCAGCGTACGGAAGGGCTCGAGATCGACCTCCAGCTCCTCGGCGCTGGCGGTGACGGTGGGGAGCAGATGGTGGCTGTCGACGCGGGCGCGGCCGTGGCCCGGCATATGCTTGACGACGCCGACGACGCCGCCCGCCGCCAGCCCCTCGAGCATCGCGCGGCCGAGCGCGGCGACCTGCATCGGCTCGGCCCCATAGGCGCGGCAGGCGATCGCCTCGGTCGTGTCGGCTTGCGCGACGTCGAGCAAAGGGGCGCAGTCGACGGTGATGCCGACCTCCGCCAGCATCAGCCCCAGCGCCTGCCCGTTGGCGCGCATCGCCTGGATCGCCGACATCGGCGCGGCGTCATAGAGCGCGGCAAAGGCCGGGCCGGCGGGGAAGGCCGGCCATTCGGGCGGCCCCATCCGCGCGACGCGTCCGCCCTCCTGATCGATCAGCACCGGCAAATCGTCGCGCCCAGAGAGCGCGCGCAACGAGTCGGTCAGCGCGCGCACCTGGTCGCGGGTGTCGATGTTGCGCTTGAAGAGGATATAGCCGGCCGGCTCCGCCTCGGCGAAGAAGGCGCGTTCGTCGGAGCTTAGGGCGAGACCGGCGATGCCGAAGATGACGGGCTTCATGGCGCGGGATTAGCGCGGCTCGCGCGGAGATGCGAGACGGGGGCGTGATCGATCCTTCACGGCATAGGGGGGGGCCGCCCGTTCGCGGGGGATGGCGAGAGCAATCCTCGATGCCCCCGCTGGCGGATGCACCCCCTCCCGCACCGGGGAGGAACAGGACCGGATGGCGCCGGGGCGGAATTTCCTATGACCGTATGGAAGAGACGATCCCGCCGCCTTGCGGGCGGAATGCGACGAAGCTGCCGCACCATAAGCATGCATTCGGCATCGCACGCGCAAGCGGGCATTCGGATGTTCAATCATTTACGGCACATTAACCTGGCGCAGTGGGCCTAACCCCCTGTACGGTCTACGAAAAGTATCGAACAGCGGACGCATCCTGATGCCGGACACCAAAGAAAAGTGGCTTCAACGTCAGCAAGTGCTAGCGGACTTTGGCGAACTGGCGATCCGCTCTCAGAACCTCGATGAAATTCTGATGGAAGCGTGTCGCCTGGTCAGCGAGGCACTCAACGCGGATTGCGCGAAGGTCCTCGAAATCCAGGAAGATCGTCGCGAGCTGCTCGTGCGTGCAGGAGTCGGCTGGGCGGCCGGCGTTGTTGGCGCGGTGCGCCTCCAGATGAGCGACCGGTGACCTGCTCCCCGGAAATCATGCCATTGGTAAGTTAGCTCGTCAGATGGAGACGAGCGATGCGGCGAGGCCGTTTTACCGAGGATCAGATCATTGGCGTGTTGCGTGAGCACGAGGCTGGCGTGAAGACAGCCGAGCTGTGCCGGAAGCACGGCATCAGCGATGCGACATTCTACAACTGGAAGGCGAAGTACG
>JBKBTU010000019.1:0-10212 GCA_046290715.1 Sphingomonas sp.
GGGTGGAGGCGTGGCTGAAGGGGCAGGCGCTGGCGCTGTTGACCGACGAGACGGGCGACTATGCCGCCAAGGCCGGCGTCACCGTCGCCAAGGTGGCGATCGGCGACCCGCGCGGACGGTGGGGCAGCTGCGCGCACGACGGGGTGATCCGCTACAGCTGGCGGCTGATCCTCGCTCCCGGATGGGTGCGGCGCGCCACCGTCGCGCACGAGGTCGCGCATCGCGTGCATATGAACCACGGGCCGGCGTTCCATGCGCTGGTCGCGCACCTCTACGATGCGGATCCGACGCCGGCCCGCGCATGGCTGCGCAGCCACGGCGCCGCGCTTCACTGGATCGGGCGTTCGTCCTGAAGCGGGCGCGGTAGCGGCTGGCGCGTCGGCGGCGGCCCGTCGCGCCGATCGTCCCGGCGATCATCGCGCCGTTCGTCGCGGAACGCTCCGTCGCGCGGCTGGTCGCGCCCGGTGACGCGATCGATCAGATCGTCGAGCTGCTGCTGCGGGGCGGTCGGCGGACCCTGCGGCGCGGGCTCCTCCGTCTGCTGCTGTTCGTCGCGCGACTGTTGCGGCATCGGGTTGCCGTCCTCGTCGACCATCATGCCGCCATTGTCGGGCTGGCCGAAATAGGTCTCCTCGTCCGGCTCGAGCTGCCATTCGGGCAGCGTCACCTGCGTCTCGAACTGTTCGATCGGCCGGCTGGCGGTGGCGGGCTTCATGAAGGCGGCGAAAGCGCGCGCCGGTGCGGTGCCGCCGTGCAGGCCGGCGATCGGCTTGGCATCGTCGCGGCCCATCCAGACGCCGGTGGTGAGCCCGCTAGAAAAGCCCAGGAACCAGCCGTCCTTGGACGAGGTGGTGGTGCCGGTCTTTCCAGCGACCGGACGGCCGATCTGCGCGGCGCGGCCGGTACCGGTGTTGACCGCGGTTTGCAGCAGGTCGGTCATCTCGGCAGCGACATAGGGGGCGACGAGCACGCGGCTGCGATCCACCTCGTGACGGTAGATTTCCTGCCCGTTCGCGGTGACGCGGGTGATGCCGTACGGGGTGACCGCCACGCCCTTGGCAGCGACGCTGGCGAAGGCGCGGGTCATGTCGATCAGCCGCACGTCGCTGGTGCCGAGCACCATCGAGGGGTGGGTGTTGACGGGCGTGGTGATGCCGAAGCGCCGCGCCATGTCCGCAACGGTCGAGAAGCCGACCTCCTGGCCCAGCTTGGCGGCGACGGTATTCAGGGAATAGGCGAAGGCGGTGCGCAGCGTCACCTGCCCGGAATTGCGCCGCGAATCGTTGCGCGGGCTCCAGCCGTCGATCGTCACCGGCTCGTCGACGATCGTGTCCTCGGGCTTGTGGCCCGCCTCCAGCGCCGCGAGATAGACGAACAGCTTGAACGCCGATCCCGGCTGACGGACCGCCTGCGTCGCGCGGTTGTAGATCGAGCTGACATAGTCCTTGCCGCCGACCATCGCGCGTACCGCGCCGTCGCGGTCGAGGCTGACGAGCGCGCCCTGCGCGCCGGCGGGCGCATTGGCGCGGATCGCGGCATCGGCATCGCGCTGCATCCCGAGATCGAGCGTCGTCCACACCTCGAGCGGCGCCTGCGTCTCGTCGATCAACGTGTCGAGCTGCGGCAGCGCCCAGTCGGTGAAGTAGCGGACCGAATTCTGCTGCGGTTCGGGGGCGAGCTTGAGCGCCTGCGGATCGGCGGCGTCCGCCTGACTGCGGGTGATCGCGCCGTAACGGACCATCGCGTCGAGCACGACGCCGGCGCGGCCCACCGCCGCCTGCGCGTCCGCGGTCGGCGAATAGTTGGACGGCGCCTTGACCAAGCCCGCGATCACCGCCGCTTCGGACAGGCTCAGCCGATCGGCGCCATGGCCGAAGAACTTGCGGCTGGCGGCATCGATGCCATAGGCGCCGCCGCCGTAATAGACCTTGTTGAGGTACAGCTCGAGCACCTGTTCCTTGCTGAACTTGCGCTCGAGCGCGAGCGCGAGGATCCACTCGCGGAACTTGCGGCCGAACTTCTTCTGGTTGTTGAGGAAGACGTTGCGCGCGAGCTGCTGCGTGATCGTCGAGCCGCCCTGGATCCAGCGGCCGCGTTCGTAGCGGACCAGGACCGAGCGGGCGATGCCGAGCGGATCGACGCCGGGGTGGCTGTAGAACCGCCGGTCCTCGACCGCGATCGTCGCATCGCGCATCACCCGCGGGATGCTGTCGTAGGAGAGCCATTCGCCATAGCTCGGCCCGAGCGAGACGATGACGCTGCCGTCGGCGGCGTGGACGCGGATCATCTGGCCATTGGGCGAGCTCTTGAGCTCGTCGAAGCTCGGCAGCTGCGACCGCGCGACATAGACGGCGATGGCGAGTGCGCCGACCGCCAGCACGGCGAGGCCGATCAGAATTTGCAGGGTGACGACGATCCGCCGCCGCCAGCGCGAGCGGGGAGCGGGAGCGGAGCGGGGGGTACGCGCACGGGCCATGAAGACCGCAGCGATTACCGGTTAACCGCGCGCCCCACAAGCGGGCGCGCCGGTCAGGCCGCCTTGCGCGCGCGGAATTCGAGCGCGATCGAGTTCATGCAATAGCGCAGGCCCGTCGGCGGCGGCCCGTCGGGGAAGACATGGCCGAGATGGCTGTCGCAGCGCGCGCACCGCGTCTCCGTCCGGCGCATGCCGTGGCTGACGTCGCTATGGTCGGTGACGCGGTCCGCGGCGATCGGTTGCGTGAAGCTCGGCCAGCCGGAGCCGCTGTCGTATTTGTCGGCGCTGTCGAACAGGTCGAGGTGACAGGCAGCGCAATGGTAGAGGCCATCCGCCTTGTTGTCGGTCAGCGTGCCGGCAAAGGCGCGTTCGGTGCCCGCTTCGCGCAGCACGTGATATTGTGCGGGCGACAGCCGCTTACGCCATTCATTTTCCGACAGATTGAGCTGGTCCATGGCGTTCAATCTCATGCGGTGCGGGGGCGTCGTCAACCGTCATGGCGCCATTCGCGTCGCGCGGGCCATGACCTGGATCAGGCCGGGGGACAGCGCGCGGATGGCGATCGGCGACCAGCGGCTTTCCGCCACGGCGCGCACCGCGCCTGCCACGCCGATCGGCCGGGCGAGCGTCCGGGCGAACCGGGTCTGCCAACTCGCCGCGGCGTCGCCGCCGCCCGCCAGGCAGGCGAGGGCGGCGGCCCGGCCGCTGGCGAGCGCGATGCCCATGCCTTCTCCCGCCAGGCTGGGGATCACGCCGGCCTGGTCGCCGAGCCGGAACAGGCCTGCCGTCCCCTGTCGCTCGCGCCAGCCATAGGGCACGTTGGCGATCGCATCGATCGGCAGCGCGCTGTCCCAGAACGCCAGTCGCTCACCGAGCCGGGGCAGCGTCCGCCCGAGTTCCGCGATCAGCGCCGCCGGCGTTCCCGCCGCGTGCAGTCGCGAGCGGTGCACCGCCATGCACAGATTGGCGCTGCCATCCTCCTGCAAGGCGAGGCCCGCATAGCCGCGGTCGAACAGATGCAGCTCGATCCGCCCCCCCAGCGCACGCGACAGCGCCGGCGCGGGGCCCAGGCGGACGCGGATGCCGAGCGTCGGATCGACGCCGCGTGCCTCGGCGGGACGCGCGAGGCCCCGCAGGTCGTGCTTGCCGGTGGCGAGGAACAGCGCATCCGCCGCGATCGCGGCGCCATCGACGAGGTGTGCGGTGCGGTCCTCGACGCCGCGGACGGTCACGCCCGTCTCAATCGCCGCGCCGCTGCGGGTCGCCGCCGCGCGCAGCAGGGTATCCAGGCGTCGCCGCGACACGCCGATCGCCGGGCGCGGCAGTCTCGCCTCGCGGATCCGGTCGTCCGCGAACAGCGTCACCTGCGTCAGGCGATCGCGGTTGAGCGCATCGGGGTCGACGCCGAGGTCCGCCACCCGATCGAGCGTCCGCCAACTGACGAAGCCGCCGCACAAGGCGTCGGCGTCGGCGTGCCGCTCGAGCAGCAGCGGGCGCATGCCGCCGCGGGCGAGCGTGATCGCCGCGGCTGCTCCGGCGGGGCCGCCGCCGACGATCAGCGCAGGCGTTCGACGCATAGCCGGAAGGGGAAGGCGCGAAAGACGCGTGCTTCGGCGATGCCCGCCTCGGCGAGCAGCGGCGGCCATTCGGCCGGTCGATAGGAGCGCGCGATCGACAGCCGGCCGTCGTGGCGGACGATCGGATGCCAGCGTGCGATCCGGGCGAGCAGCGGAAAGCCGGCATGCGCGAAGCCGTGCCGGTGGAGGTCGTTGATGAGCCAGCCGCGCTTTCCCTCGCGCTCCATGAAGCGGAGGAAGGCGACCAGCTGGTCGTGCGTCATATGGTGCGCGACCAGGCTGGAGATGACGACGTCCCAATCCTGTCCGGCAAGCGCGGCATAGTCGCCGGTCCGCCAGGTGATCGGCAGGCCGGCGGGGGTATGCGCGCGCGCCGCCGCCTCGCTGCGCGGATTGAGGTCGATGCCGACGAGGTCCGCGTCGACCCCGCGGCGTGCGGCGTGTGCGGCGATGCGGCGCAGCATGTCGCCATCGCCGAAACCGACGTCGAGTACGCGCAGCCGGCTGCCCGTGCGCATGACGCGATCGATGAACGCCAGCGTCGGCCGCGCCGCCAGCGTCACCGTGTTGACCCGCGCGAGATCGGCGACGACCGCGGCGTAGGTCTCCGCCGGCAGGTCGTCGGCGTCCATCAGCTCTTCGGCCTGGGCGCGGACCGCAAGGCTCATGCGGCGAACTGCAGCGCCAGCCCCTCGGCGGCGAGCCCCGGTCCGAAGGCGAGTGCCACGCCGTCCCGCGCCGCGGGCGGATCGGCGAGCAGTCGGGCGAGCACGAACATCAAGGTCGCCGACGACATGTTGCCGTTGTCCGCCAGCACCGCGCGCGACGGCGCCAGGGCCGTCGCCGGCAGCGTGAGCGCGGCCTGCACCGCATCGAGGATCGAGCGACCGCCGGCATGAACCGCCCAGAACAGGTCGGGCGGCGGCGTCCCCCCGGTGATCGTCGCGGCGAAATCGCGGTCCCCCAGCGCCGTGCCGATCCGGCCGGGCACCGCGCCGTCGAGATGCATCGCGAAGCCGGTATCGGTGATCGTCCAGCGGATCAGCTCCGCGCTGTCGGGTAATGCCGCGGCGAACGGCCGGCCGAGCGCGATCCCGCGCGGCTCCGCGGTCACCAGCGCGGCGGCGGCGCCGTCGCCGAACTGCAGCATCGCGAGCAGCGGTTCGAGCTCGCGATCGGCCTGCAGGTGCAGCGACGACAGCTCCACCGTCACGACCAGGACGCGCGCGGCGGGATCGGACCGGATGATGTGGCGCGCGCTGCGCAGCGCGACGACCGCCGCGTAGCAGCCCATGAAGCCGATCAGCAGCCGCTCGGTCGATGGTGCGAGGCCGAGGCGTGCGGCGAGGATCTGGTCGATCCCGGGCGCGACGAACCCGGTGCAGCTCGCGACGACGAGATGGGTGATGCCGCCGCAATCGATCGTTTCTGCGAGGGCGTCGATCGCCGCCAGCGCCAGTTCGGGCGCTTCCCTGGCATAGGTCGCCATCCGCACGGCGGTGGAGGGGCTGGCGTCCGCGTAATAGCCGCCCGCGTCGACGGGGCTGCCGCCGCTCGGGCTGCGCAGCACCGACCAGCGATGGCCGATGCCGGCACGCGCCGCCATGCGCGCGAACACCGGCTGCGCGCGGGGATCGAGCCGCGCGCCCGCCCAGTCGACGAACGCGGCGTGGACGTCGTTCGCAGGTACGGCGGTACCGACCGCGTTGAGGTGGGCGACCGGCGGACAAGGGGAAGCGGACACGATCGACCTGTTCTCGTTATGCGGCGCCGACAATAGCCCGATCAGGTTAGAACACGCGACGTTCCCGCCGGATCCGGATAGGCATGCTATTGCCGCCGTCCTATCCAACCCAAAACGGCCATATATCGGTTATACTTGTATTTTTTTCCGGGCCAATGCTAATCGGCATTAACCGAACGACGCTGTGGGGATTGCGACGTGCCGAACGAATCCATCGCCGGTCTGGTCAAGGACCTGACGACGCAATTGTCGGCGATCGCGGTGGAGTTCGGGACCCGCGCCGATCGGCTGGCGGGCAGCGACGGCGGAACCGTGGCGCCATCGGACGGCGATGCGCAGCCCGAAGCGCGCGAACTGGCCAAGCAGCTGCTGGCGCAACGCATGGCGCGTTTCGACCACTTCCCCGCCGAACTGTTCCACGAGCCTGCCTGGGACATGCTGCTCGCGCTGTTCATCGCGCATGAGGAGCGGCGGACGATGAACGTCAAGACGCTGGTGGCGAGCGCCCATGCGCCGGTCACGACGTCGCAGCGGTGGATCGATCACCTCCACAAGCTCAAGCTGGTCGACCGGGTGATCGATCCCCTCGACCGGCGGCGCATGGAGATCTCGCTCAGCGACGCCGGCCTGACCGCGGTGACTGCCTACCTGCGGCGCCTGGGCGCAGCTTGATCTAGGTGATTCGCCCGTTTTGACCGCCCGATGCGACCGGGAACGGGTTAGGACAGGATAGCGTAACCACTTGCGATCGGGCTGTCATCGTGTCGGATGACCTTGTCTGAACGCCTGTCGCGGCCGGTATAGGGCGCCCACTGCCTAATTATCGAAACGGTTCGAACGCAGCAATCGATCGTCGTTTCGGTTCTGTAGGTTTTGTTTAAGTAACTGCGCCGATTTTTCATCCCGGGCAAAGAACTGGGGTGGGACCTTGCTGAGTTCAGGGGTTTTCGGCGTGCGTGTAAGCAGGGGGTGGCGATATTGTGCCATGCCGGTGCTAACGTTCGTCGGCCTGTTCACGGGGCCGGTAGACATGGCGCAGGCGGAAACCCGTGCGGGGACGCTCGTCACCAATGTCGCCACCCTCAAGGTGAAGGACGGCGACGGCGAATACAGCCTGACCTCCAACCCTGCGACGTTCCTGGTCGCCGAACGACTGGACGTCGCGCTCGCGAGGGTCGACGACGCGCCGATCGCGGTGCCGCAAGGCGGCGTCGCGGTGCCGCTGCTGCTCACCAACCTCGGCAACGGCCAGGAGGCGTTCGACATCGCCGCGACGCCGTCCGACGCGAGCGCGCGGGTGCGGCTGATCGCCATCGACCGCGACGGCGATGGCCGCTTCGATCCTGCCAGCGACAGCGTACTGACCGACGGCAGGACGCCCGAACTGCAACCCGGCGCCACGCAGCGCCTCGTCGTCGTGCTCGATCCGGCCGCGACCGACGTGACGGTCGCCGCGCTCAGCGTCGTCGCGCGCGCCGCGACGGGCAGCGGCCCGATGGGTGCCTTCTTCGCGCAGCGCGGCGACGGCGGCGCGAATGCGGTGACCGGGCCGACCGGCGCGCGCGCTGAGGTGGTGGTGCCGATCGGCATGGCCGGCACCGCGGTGCCGACCTTGGTCAAGTCGCAGACGGTACGCGCGCCAGACGGATCGGCGCGCCCGATCACCGGCGCGCTCATCACCTACCGGCTCGAGGCACGCTTCACCGGTCCGACCGCAGCAGCGCGGATCGACGATCCGATTCCGCCGGGCACCGCCTACGTGCCGGGCAGCCTGACGCTCGACGCCGTCCGCCTCAGCGACGCCGCCGACGCCGATGCCGGCAGCGCCGACACGCGCGGCATCGCGGTCGCGCTCGGCGACGTCGAGGCGGCCGCGATCCGCACCGTCCAATTCCAGGTCACCATCCGATGAGGAGTTATCCCATGACATTCCGCCTGTTCGCCGCGGCCTGCGCCGCACCCGGCGCGCTGCTCGCCGTCACGGTCGTCGCGGCGGCACCCGCCGTCGCCGCCGGCCCGCTCACGGTGACCACGCGCATGATGGTGGAAAAGCGCATCGCCGCACCCGACGGCTCGACCCGCACGACGCTGGTCCCGGCGACGCGCGCGGTGCCGGGCGACCGCATCGCCGTCATCCTCGCCTATCGCAACACGGGAAGCGCGCCGATCGCCAATCTGGTGCTCGCCAATCCCGTTCCCACGAATGTCGCCTATCGCAGCCCCGCCGCGGCCTCGCCCGCGCCCGAGCTGTCGGTCGACGGCAAGACCTTCGGCAGCCTGGCCGATCTGCGCGTGAAGGGCCCTGACGGCGCCCTCCGCCCGGCCGGCGCCGGTGATGTCACCCACGTTCGGTGGCGCCTCTCCAGCCCCATCGCGGCCGGGCAGGGGGGCGAACTCGCGTTCCAGGCCGTCCTGAAATGACTTCCCCCCGCACACCAACCACAACAGGAGCATTACCGATGACCGCAACAGGGGCGCGGCGCTGGTTGCTGGCCGGAACGGCCACCATCGCGTCGATCGGGACCGCGCATGCGCAGTCCACCACCACCGGCACCGCCGCCGGCACCACCATCACCAACACCGCCACCGCAAGCTACACGGTGAACGGCACCGCGGGCACGGCGACGTCGAACACCGCGACCTTCGTCGTCGACCGCAAGGTGAACCTGACCGTCATCACCACCCAAAATGCCTCGACCCAGGTCAACCTGGGCCAGACCGGCGCGGTGACGACGTTCCAGGTGACCAACAACACCAACGGGACGCAGGACTTCCTGCTCTCGGCGAACCAGCTGATCCCGGCGGGCATCCTCACCGGCACCGACAATTTCGATATCGGCAACCTCAAGATCTACGTCGATTCGAATGCGAACGGCACCTACGATCCCGGCGTCGATACCGCGACGTTCATCGACGAACTGCCCGCCGACGGGCGCGCGACGGTGTTCATCGTCGGCGACATCCCGACCTCGCCGCTCGCCTCGATGGCGCAGGTCGGCCTCGACGCGACCGTCGCCACCGGCGGCGGCTCGGGCACGGCCGGCACCGCACTGATCCCGACGCCGCTCAACACGGTCAACCAGGACAACGAAGTCGATGTCGTCTTCGCCGACGACGACAACGACGGCGTGCTCGGCTACGACACGCTGCGCAACGGCCAGGGCTGGGCCTATGCCGCCTACGAGGTCGGCGTTCACAACGTGAACCTGTCGGTGACCAAGACCGCCGCGGTGATCTCCGACGGGGTCAACACGATCAATCCCAAGGCGCTGCCCGGTGCGATCGTGCAATATTGCCTCACCGTCACCAATTCGACGCTGCTCACCCCCGCGAGCGGCGTCAACCTGACCGACGTCATCCCCGCCAACACCACCTACGTTCCCGGATCGATCACCGTCGGTGGCATCGGCGCGGGCGGCGTCTGCCTGGTCAACGGCTTCACGCAGAACGACGACGGCAGCCAGGCGACCGGGCCGTACAACGGCTCGTTCAACGCAAGCACCAAGACGGTGACGGCGACGATCCCGACGCTGGCGGGCGGCACCTCCGTCGCCGCGAGCTTCCGCGTCAAGATCAACTAAGCCCTCCATCAGGAAGGAGTTACCCGAACCCGGCGCGGGCTCGCCTCCGCGCCGGGAACGGCCCCCCTCATGCCTATCGCCCGGCCTTTCCTCCGCATGTTCGCGTGTCTCGCAGGCCTCGGCAGCACGCTGCCCGCCGCCGCGCAGACGCATGTCGAGAATATCGCGACCCTGACGTTCAAGTCGGGCGGCGCGGACCAGGTCGTGCGCTCCAATGCCGTGGCGCTCGATACCGAGCGCACCAAGCGGCCGACCAGTTTCACCTTCCGGCTGCTGCCCGATGGCTATGTGCCGACCGGCATGCGCTGCGAAGGCAATCCGCCGCGGTTCACGCCCGCGCCGATCGACGCCGAAACCCTCGCCGCCGCTCCGCCGCTCGCCGCGGTCGACGTCACGTCGCCGCTGATCATGGTGATCGATGCCGAGGGCAACAACCGCGATCCGCTGGTACGCGAGACGGTGTTCGTCGACTTCGACACGGGTCGCCTGTCCGGCAAGCTGCCGCTGCTCGAGACGGGCGCGAACACCGGCGTCTTCGCCGGTGCGGTGCCCGCCGCCAACGACACCAGCGATCCCAATCTCGCGCCCTGTTCGCTCAAGCTCAAGCGCGGCGACCGCTTGCGGCTGAGCTTCACCGAGGACGAATTCAGCTATGGCTCGGAGATCGACCTGCTGATCGATCCCGCCGGCTATGTCTTCGATTCGCGCACCGGCGAGGTTGTCGACGGCGCCCAGGTGACGCTGCTCGACGAATCGGGCCAGCCGGCAACGGTCTTCGGCGACGACGGCATCAGCCGCTATCCCGCCACCGTCACCAGCGGTGCCGCGGTGACC
>JBKBTU010000019.1:10311-15853 GCA_046290715.1 Sphingomonas sp.
GGCGACTATACCGCGCCCTCGGTGGTCGATCGCGCGACGCTGGCCGCGCTCAAGGATCCGGCGGGCGAACCCTTCATCATCGCCGACGCCAGCTATGGCGGGTTCCTGACGCTCGTCGACCAGAATCCCGTCTATGTCGACGTGCCGCTCGACCGGCCGGGCGACGGTACGCTGCTGCTCACCAAGACCGCTTCGGTCCGCGAGGCGTCGCCGGGCGATTTCATCCAATATCGCATCCAGGTCCGCAACCGCGATCGCGTCGCGGCGACCGGGCTCACGCTGTCGGACTATCTGCCGCAGGGCCTGCGCTATGAGCGCGGTTCGACGCGGGGCGGTGCCGAGCCGAACGTGACGCCCGACGGACGCAACCTCAGCTTCGCGCTGCCGCCGATCGCCGCCAACGCCACCGCCGAGATCCGCTACGTCGTCACGGTGGCGCCGGGCGCGCCGTCGGGCGAGGCGCTCAACCGCGCGCAGGTATCGGGCGCCGCGCGCGTCACCAGCAACGCCGCCGCCGCCTCCGTGCGCCTGCGCCCCTTGCTGTTCACCGACGCCATGACGGTGATCGGCCGCGTCACCGAGGGCGATTGCGGCGATCCCGTCGCCAAGCGCAAGGGTGTCGCCGGCATCCGCCTGCTGCTCGAGGACGGCACCTTCGTCGTCACCGATCGCGACGGCCTCTATCATTTCGAAGGCGTGCGGCCGGGCCGCCACGTCGTCCAGCTCGACACCGGCAGCATTCCCGCGAGCCACGCGCCCGTCGCCTGCGACATCGACACGCGGCAGGCGAAGAGCGCGATCTCGCGCTTCGTCGAGGCCGATGGCGGCGTGCTGAAGCGCGTCGACTTCCAGCTGCGCCCGACCGGTGAAAAGGCCGCGGCCGCCGGCGCGCTGCCGATCGCGGTCGCCGGCGATGCCGAGGCGGCGGGCAACCGGGAATGGCTGGCCGGGCAGACGCCTGGCGTCGGCTGGCTCTTTCCCGAAGTCGACCACAATCCGCGCGCGCCGGTGCTGCGCGTCGCGATCAAGCACGCCCCCGGCCAGCGCGTCGCGCTGACCGTCAACGGCCGCGCCACCGACCCGCTCGCCTTCGACGGTACCGACGGTTCCGGCGGCGTCGCGGTGTCGAAATGGACCGGCCTGCCGCTGCAGCCGGGCGACAATCGCCTCGCCGCGCGCATCCTCGCCGAGGACGGCCGCGTCGTCGAGACGCTGGAGCGCACCGTTCACTACGCCGGCGCGCCGGTCCGCGCGACCTTCGACGCCGCCAAGAGCCGGCTGAAGGCAGACGGGCTCAACCGCCCGCTGATCGCGGTGCGCGTCACCGACAAGGACGGGCGGCCGGTGCGCGCCGGTACTTTGGTGCCGTTCCGCGTCGACCAGCCCTATCAGGCGGCGATCGAGGCGGCGCTGGAGCAGGGCCGCCAGCTCGCCGGCCGCGAGCGCAGCGCCACCACCGCGCGCGTCGTCGGCGACGAGGGCTATGCCTTCATCGCGCTGCAACCGACGACCCAGGCGGGCGCGGTGCATGCCACCGTCTCGCTGCAGGAGGATCGCCAGGTCCGCACCAGCGAGATCCGCGCATGGCTCGACGCGGCGCAGAAGGACTGGATGGTCGTCGGCTTCGGCGCCGGCAGCGTCGGCTACGACATGCTGAGCAAGCACGGCCGCGGGTTGCCCAAGGGACAGCGCAATGCGGTGGTCACCGATGGCCAGCTCGCCTTCTACGCCAAGGGCCGGATCAAGGGGTCGTGGCTGATGACGATCGCCTACGACAGCGACCGCGCCTACGATCCGACGCGCGGGCTGCTCGGCACGATCGACCCCAACCGCTATTACACGGTCTATGGCGACGGCAGCGCGCAAGGGTATGACGCCGCCACCCGCCGGAAGTTGTACCTGCGGCTGGAGCGTCGCGAATTCTACGCGCTGTTCGGCGATTTCGAGACCGGCTTCACCGACACGCAGCTGACCCGCTACAGCCGGACGCTCAACGGCGTGAAGGCGGCGTACGAAGGTCGCACGCTGTCGGTGCAGGGCTTCGCCGCCAAGACCGACACGCTCTACGCCCGCGACGAGATCCAGGGCAACGGCCTCAGCGGTCCGTATCGCCTGCGCGCCCGCGGCATCGTGCCGAACAGCGACAAATTGCGCATCGAGGTGCGCGACCGCTACCGGTCCGAACTGATCGTCTCGTCGACCCAGCTCACCCGCCACGTCGATTACGACATCGACGTCGACCTCGGCACGGTGCGTTTCCGCGAGCCGGTGCTGAGCCGTGACGCCAGCCTCAATCCGATCTTCATCGTCGCCGACTACGAGGTCGAGGGCGGCAAGACCGAGAAGCTCGCCGCCGCCGCGCGCGTCGCCGCCAAGCTCGGCCGCGTCACCGTCGGCGCCAGCGTGATCCGCGACGAGACCGCCGGTAACGCCACCGTCGCCGGCGCCGACGTCAAGGCGCGGATCGGTGCCGCCACCGAACTCCGCGGCGAGATCGCCGCCGGCGGCAAGCGCGGCATCGGGCGCGATATCGCCTTCCTCGCCGAGGCGGAGCATCACGGCGGCGGCCTCGACCTGCTGGGCTACGTCCGCCAGCAGGACGGCGGTTTCGGCGTCGGCCAGCAGAACCTCGTCGAGGCGGGGACGCGCAAGATGGGGCTCGACGGCCGCTATGCGATCACCGACCGGCTGAGCATCACCGGCACCGCCTGGTACCAGGACATGCTGATGAGCCCGGCGACGCGCACCGCGGGCGAGGCGCGGCTGGAATACCGCCGCGCCACCGGCACCGTCTTCGTCGGCGGTCAGTTCGCCTCCGACCGCGGGCTCGACGGCGCCGACCGTGATTCGCGCCTGCTGACGCTCGGCGGCACCCAGTCGCTCTTCGGCGGCAAGCTGACGCTCGCCGGCCAGACGCAATTCGCCCCCGGCGGCGCCCAGGCGTCGGTCGACTTTCCCGTCCGCCATCAGATCACCGCGGCGTGGAAGGTGAAACAGGGGATCCGCCTGCTCACCGGCTACGAGATCGCGAGCGGCAAGGACTACACCGCCCATACCGCGCAGATCGGTTTCGACGTCGCGCCGTGGACGGGTGCCAAGCTGATGAGCACCTTGAACCAGCAGGCGATCGGCGAGAATGGCGGCCGGACCTACGCCCAATACGGCCTCAGCCAATCGCTGCCGCTCGGCAAGCGCTGGTCGGTCGATGCGACGCTGGATGCGACGAGCACGGTGCGCGGACGCATCCCGCAGGGCGCGATCATCAACGCCTTCCAACCGATCGCCTCGGGCGGGACGATCGGCGGTGGCGGCAACGGCCAGGGCGACACCGACTTCACCGCCGCGACGCTGGGCGCCACCTACCGCGCCGCGCGCTGGTCGTGGACCGGCCGGATCGAATATCGCGACGGCCGCAACGACGATCGCTTCGGCATCGTCACCAGCCTGCTGCGCAGCCTGGGCGAAGGCAAGACGGTCGCATCGAGCCTGCGCGCCTTCCGCGTCCGCAACGCCTCGGGCGCGGTCGCGACGCAGGCGAGCGCCGACCTGGCACTCGCCTGGCGGCCGCTCGACAGCCGCTGGTCGCTGCTCGAACGGCTCGAGTTCCGTCACGAGAGCGCGGACGGCGCGTTCGACGACGGCAACGTCCTCGGCGTCCCCGCCTATGGCGCCGGCGACCAGGTGACGAGCCGCATCGTCAACAACCTCGCGGTCAATTACCGCAGCGGTCCCGAAGGGCTCGGCCACGGCTTCGAAGGCACGGTCTATTACGGCGCCAAATATGTCGCCGGCCGCTACGCCGACGACACCTACGACGGGTTCATCGACGTCGTCGGGTTCGACCTGCGCCAGGACATCGGCACCCGCCTCGACATCGGCGTCACCGGATCGGTCCAGCATGCCTGGAGCCGCGGCGTCTGGTCGTGGAGCGGCGGCCCCTCGGTCGGCGTCTCGCCCGCACCCAATCTGTGGATCAGCGCCGGCTACAACGTCGCCGGCTATCGCGACCGCGATTTCGAGGCCGATCGCTACACCCGCCAGGGCCCGTACGTGACGATGCGCCTCAAGTTCGACCAGCTCTCGCTCGGCGGGGCGACCCGCGCCGTGTTCGGAAGGTAGACCGATGCCAGCACACTATCCTCTTCCCCCCGAGGCCGCGCAGCTCGCGATGCCGGCCCATGCGCCGGCGCTCGAGGGGATCGCGCGCCGCTATGCGGCGATGCCGCGGACCGATGCGGAAGCGTTGATCGACCAGCAGGTCGCGCTCGCCGTCAAGGAATGGCGCATCGCCGATGCGACCTTCTGGCAACGCGTCCGATTCCGATCGCGGATGATGAGAACCGCCACCCGGAGTCAACCAGCAGGCAGGGAGGGCTGATCGACGATGCTGCACGTTCCCGTCGCCACCGCCGAAGCCCATCCGCTCGACCAGCGCCGCGGCAAGCGCCACGCCACCGTGTTGCTGATCGGACGCGTCCGCCACGTCGGTCATGAATCCGCCTGTCTGGTGCACGACATCTCGAGCGGCGGCCTGATGGCGCGGTTCACCGCGACGCCGTCGATCGGCGAACGGCTGTCGATCGAAGTGCGCGGCCTCGCCGAGGCCGCGGCGACGGTGCGCTGGGTCAACGATTACAAGGCGGGGGTGGAGTTCGACACGCCGCAGGACATCGGCAGCGTCTTCTGCCTGCGCGACGACCAGGGGCATGTCGCGCGCACCCCGCGCTTCGCGATGGAGGCGAGCGCCAGCATGCGGATCGGCGACCGGCGGATCGCCGTCGACGTCCTCGACATATCGCCGGGCGGAGTGAAGCTGCGCAGCGACGCGGCGGTCGCGGCGGGGCAGGCGGGCAGCGTGCTGCTGCCCGAGATCGGCTCGTCGGTGTTCGGCACCGTCTGCTGGACGCGCGAGGATCGCTTCGGCCTGCGCTTCAGCCAACCGCTGACGCTCGCGTTGCTCTCGCGCGTGCTCGGCTGCGGATAGGTTTGCCCGCGGGGGCGGGCGGCGCTACGGAACGGAACGTGACCGACAGCGACCGCCTCCTCTCCGCCAGCCGCCGCCCCGAGGATGTCGATGCGGCGCTGCGGCCCAAGAGCCTCGACGATTTCGTCGGGCAGCAGGCGGCGCGCGAGAACCTGCGCGTGTTCATCGAGGCGGCGCGCAGCCGTGGCGACGCGCTCGACCACGTCCTGTTCTTTGGGCCGCCCGGCCTCGGCAAGACGACGCTGGCGCAGATCATCGCGCGCGAGATGGGGGTGGGGTTCCGCGCCACCAGCGGCCCGGTCATCGCCAAGTCCGGCGATCTCGCCGCCCTGCTCACCAATCTCGAGGACGGCGACGTGCTGTTCATCGACGAGATCCACCGCCTCCAGCCCGCGGTCGAGGAGGTGCTCTACCCGGCGATGGAGGATCGCGCGCTCGACCTGATGATCGGCGAGGGACCGTCGGCGCGCTCGGTGCGAATCGACCTGCCGCGCTTCACCCTGGTCGGCGCGACGACGCGGCAGGGGCTGCTCACCACGCCGCTGCGCGACCGCTTCG
>JBKBTU010000019.1:15863-17717 GCA_046290715.1 Sphingomonas sp.
GTATCCCGGTGCGGCTGCAATTCTATACGGTCGAGGAACTGACGCGGGTGGTGACCCGTGCCGCCGGGCTGCTCGACCTCGCCATCGCGCCCGATGGCGCGGGCGAGATCGCCAGGCGGGCACGGGGCACGCCGCGGATCGCCGGGCGGCTGCTGCGGCGGGTGCGCGACTTCGCCAACGTCGCCGGCACGCTCACCGTCGACCGCACCGCCGCCGACCGCGCGCTCAACCGGCTCGAGGTCGATTCGCTCGGCCTCGACGCGATGGACCGGCGCTATCTCCACATGATCGCCGACATCTATCGCGGCGGCCCGGTCGGGGTCGAGACGCTCGCCGCCGGCCTCTCCGAACCGCGCGACACGATCGAAGAGGTGATCGAGCCGTATCTGATCCAGCTCGGCCTCGTCGCGCGTACCGCGCGCGGGCGCGTGCTCAACGCGGGCGGCTGGAAGCACCTCGGCCTCAACCCGCCGGCGGGAAGCCAGGATGGATTGTTCGATGTCTGAGGAGTCGCGGGCAATCAGCGGGCCGCTGATGCTCGGCCTCCTCGCATTGCCTCTCGTATTCTTCTTGTTCCTACTTCGTCCGGGATATGCGCACAGCACGCGGGCAATCGTTGCCATTTACATGATCGCATTTCCCGCGTTGAGCTTCGCAGCCGCTTGCATCGAGGTCGTGGCGAAGCGGATTTGATACGTGGCACCCGGCCATCGCATCTGTTAGCCGTAGCGGCATGCCCAGCTCGGCCGCCGCTTCCGCCCGTGAGATCCTCACCCGCCTCCATGACGTGATGGCCGGTCGCAACCCGGCGCAGGCCAAGCTCAATGCGGTCGTCGGCATCATCGCCGAAGCGATGGATAGCGAGGTCTGCTCGATCTACCTGTTGCGCGAGGGCGTGCTCGAGCTGTTCGCGACCCGCGGGCTCGACCAGGCGGCGGTGCACGTCACCAAGCTGGCGCTCGGCGAAGGCCTGGTCGGCACGATCGCCGAGGATGTCGAGGTGCTCAACCTCGACGAGGCGGCGAGCCATCCCGACTTCGCCTACAAGCCGGAAACGGGCGAAGAGCGCTATCACAGCTTCGCCGGCGTGCCGATCATTCGGCGCGAGCGCGCGGTCGGCGTGCTCGCGGTGCAGCACAGCGAACAGCGCCGCTACCAGGACGTCGAGATCGAGGCGTTGCAGACGGTGGCGATGGTCCTGTCCGAACTGATCGCCAACGCCGGGCTGATCGACACCGCCACGGCGGCGCGCGACCGGCCGCAGTCGACTGCGGCGGTCCGCCTGCCGGGGCAGAAGCTGGTCGAGGGCATGGGCTCGGGCTATGCCGTCTTCCACCAGCCGCGCATCGTCGTCGAGCATACCGTCGCCGAGGACATCGATGCCGAGCGGCACCGCGTCTACGCCGCCTTCGACAAGATGCGCGAGCAGATCGACCGGATGACGCGCGAGGCGGAGTTCGGCGTCGGCGGCGAGCATGAGGAGGTCCTCCAGACCTACAAGATGTTCGCCTATGACGAGGGCTGGGCGCGGCGGATCAACGAGGCGATCGACAGCGGCCTGACCGCCGAGGCGGCGATCGAGCGCGTCCAGCAGCGCACCCGCCAGCGCATGCGCCAGATCGACGATCCGCTGCTCGCCGACCGCATGCACGACCTCGAGGATCTGGCGAACCGCCTGCTGCGCATCGTGTCGGGGCAGATGGGCACCGCGGCGCAGATGGGCCTGCGGCAGGACACGATCCTGATCGCGCGCAACCTGGGGCCTGCCGAGCTGCTCGAATACGACAAGCGCCGGCTGAAGGGCGTGGTGCTGGAGGAAGGATCGCTGACCGCGCACGTCACCATCGTCGCGCG
>JBKBTU010000019.1:17814-19986 GCA_046290715.1 Sphingomonas sp.
CGCGCGATGGGGGTGCCGGTGCTCGGCCGCGTGCGCGACGTGCGGCGGCTGATCGCGGAGGGCGACCTGCTGCTGCTCGATTCGGTCGCGGGCAACGTCTTCGCGCGCCCGTCGTCGGCGATGGAGGAGGCGTTCGAGGCCAAGCTGGCGCTGCGCCAGAAGCGGAAAGCCGCCTTCGCCGCGCTGCGCGACGTGCCGCCCGAGACGAAGGACGGGCATCGCGTCACGCTGATGGTCAATGCGGGGCTTCGCGACGACGTCGCCGCGCTCGACATCACCGGGGCGGACGGCATCGGCCTGTTCCGCACCGAATTCCAGTTTCTCGTCTCGGCGACGTTGCCGCAGCGCGAGCGCCAGCAGCGCCTCTACAAGGAGGTGCTCGACGCGGCGGGCGACCGCCCGGTGATCTTCCGCACCGTCGACATCGGCGGCGATAAGGCGTTGCCCTATCTCAACAAGGCCGATGCCGACGAGGAGAATCCGGCGATGGGCTGGCGCGCGCTGCGCCTGGCGCTCGACCGCGACGGCTTGATGAAGGTGCAGGCGCGCGCGCTGATCGAGGCGGCATCGGGACGCACGCTCAACGTCATGTTCCCGATGGTCAGCGAGGCCTGGGAATTCGCGGAGGCCAAGGCGCTGTTCGAGGCGCAGCGGCAGTGGCTGGGCGAACGCGGCCGCCGCCTGCCGATCGAGGTCCGCTACGGCGCGATGCTGGAGGTGCCGGCGCTCGCCGAGCAGCTCGACCTGCTGCTGCCGGAGATCGACTTCCTCTCGGTCGGGACCAACGACCTGACGCAGTTCCTCTTCGCCGCGGACCGCGCCAATCCCAAGCTCGCCGAGCGCTATGATTGGCTGAGCCCGTCGATCCTGCGCTTCCTCGCCCGCGTCATCGCGCCGGCGCGGGAGGCGGGGGTGACGCTGGCGGTGTGCGGCGAGATGGGCGGCCGCCCGCTCGAGGCGATGGCGCTGATCGGGCTCGGCATCGACCGGCTGTCGATCACGCCGGCGGCGATCGGGCCGATCAAGGCGATGGTGCGCAGCCTCGATCATGCCGCATGCCGTGCGTTCGTCGGCGATCTCGTCGCACGGCCACCGCGCGACATGCGCGGCGCGTTGACCGACTGGGCGGGCGCACACGGCGTCGATCTGGCCTGAAACGCCGCCGAACCGGGTTGCGCTTGCGTTGACTTGCCGCAAGCCTTGGAGGAATGTCGCGCCCGTCAGCGCACCCTCCCTTGGAGACACGAATGGACGAGGTCGATCCCGGCCAGCCCAACCCGAACCCTGTTCACCCGGCGCGCCCGGGTGAGCGGCTGCGCGATGCGCGGAACAGTCGGGGCCTGAGCCTGGCGGAGATCGCCGCACGCACCCGCGTGCCGCAGCGCCATCTGGAGGCGCTGGAAGCAGGCGATTATGCGGCGTTGCCGTCGCCGACCTACGCGATGGGCTTTTCCAAAGCCTATGCACGCGCCGTCGGCGCCGACGAGGTCGGTATCGCGCAGGAGGTGCGCCGCGATCTCGACCGGCTCGGGCCGCGCCAGCCCGAATACGTCCCCTATGAAACCGCCGATCCGGCGCGCGTACCGTCGCGCGGGGTGGCGGTGCTGGGCGTCGGCATCGCGCTTGCCGTGCTGATCCTCGTCGGCCTGTGGTATGGCACCGGCCTGTTCAAGCCGCAGACCCGGGCCGCGGTGGACGAGGCGGTGGTCGCGCAGACGATCGCGCCCAAGCCGACCGCCGCTGCAAGTCCGGCAGCGACGGGCGGCGAGGTGGTGCTGACCGCCAACGACGAGGTCTGGCTGCGCGTCTACGATGCGGACGACAAGACGTTGTACCTCGGCACGATGAAGCCGGGCGAGCGCTTCGTTGTGCCCGCCGGAGCCAACGATCCCAAGATCAACGTCGGCCGCCCGGACAAGCTGGCGGTGACGCTCAACGGTTCCGCGATCCCGCCGCTTGGCGACGGCAGCCGTGCGATCAAGGACGTGCGGGTCAGCGGCGCCGCGATCGCGGCGCGGCTGTCGGGCCAGCCGGCGGCGACGCCGTCGCCCGCCGCCTCCCCCTCCGCCGCCCCGTCCTCGGCCGCCGCCGCGTCGCGCGACCGAAGCGACACCGGCAGCAGCCGGCGGCGGGATCGCGAGCGTGCGCGCCCGGCGACGGACGAAACCGCGC